>JAUXSJ010000082.1 GCA_030679615.1 Parachlamydiaceae bacterium
AACTCTTGTAATCAATGAAGGCATCTCTACTTACTTTTCAATTATTGTAACTAGCCCTTATTGTGAAAACGGCGATGATCTAATTGAAGATATGAGGCAACACAGTAAAAATTACTTCTATGCTTATGAATGCGTGAAAGAATTATTGGAAATAGATCCAAGTGCAATTAAAACATTACGACAAAGCACACCATTGATTGATAAGCTAACTGAGAAGGATTTTGATGCTCTCAATGTTAATATTCCAAAGGAATTGAAAAGTAACCTTCTATTACCTTTTTTCAAACTATCAATACCAGATCAATCGTGATCACAAATTCCTCTTGTATTGACTTTTTAAAAGCGTATTTATAACAAAATGATAGCATTCGTTAGTTGAATGGATAAATATCGTAAAATGTTGATTATGAATGCATTTGAGCACTCGGTCAAAAGTCACAAGCGCGGCGTTGGGCATGGTTTTTTTGAGGAAACAATGGAACACCAAGCGGGCAAAAACGTAGCTACGTTTAGTAGATTGTAATAGGTAGTGCATAGAAAGCGGCATTTATTCTAAAGAAAACTGACTACCTTCGTTAGTTAAATTATCCGCAAAGATTTGTAGAACATTTTATGAATGTAAAACTTAGAGTCTTCTCTAATATCTTCCGGTCTAAATGAAGAGTACGCAGTATTTATATAATCGATGGGTTGTTCAGGAGATAATTTTATCCCCAACATGCCAACTTCGTACAATATTACTAAAACTCTTTCTAGCAAATTTCTTTCATTAAAATCCTCACCAAATTTTTCAAAACTAGCTTTTAAATCATCAGAAAGGTTCAAATGTTCATTGGCAGACATTAATCCAATAAATGATTCTTTAGCAATGTCAACAATTTCGCCAAGTTTAAAACTATGTGCTCCTCCTTTAAGAAATGAATATATCACATAAAGACTACCATAATTTTCTTGCCACTCGTCATTCAATGCTCTTAATCTTTCATGAGAGTATTCATCTTCTGCTTTTTTTAGAATTTCCCTTGTTATTTTCGTCTTTCCATCAGCATGTTTGATGCATTTATTGAAAAAGTCAATTACATCTCTTGGTCTCATGAGAGTCCTTTCTACAATATATTGAAAACCACTAATGCTTTTGCCAGAGGCTTCAGGTAAAATGTCGTCTATAGTTGGAGGTTCAGTTGTATATGTGCCCCTCATTAGCTCTTTTATTCTGTTATTTAATAGTTTTTTTAATTCTTCCTCAGTCCAATCTAAATCAATGTATAAATGGTTGTATTTCTCTCGCTGAATACCTCGTGTTATATTTTGGAAAAGGGATTTTCTTAAGATGTTCGTTCTCAAAGCAACTACGATCTTAGTTTGTTTTATCTGTCTGAATTCATTTACTGTATTTATCAACGCTTTTATCAAATCATAGACAATAGAGCTGTCAACCCAATCTTTATCTAGGTCATCAATTATGATGAAGTACTTCTTTTGAGTATGGTTAAAAAGCTCATCAGCCAAAATCGACATTAAGTCTTTTATTTCTTCAATTTGAATCTCATTTACAACTTTTTGAGCCTTATGAAGTAGCTCCGTCTTGATATTTTTAGAATTTGATTTTTCATATGAAATTTCACCAGACGCTTTGAACAACTCGTAAAGGTCAGCGGCTCCGCCAATAGCTGTTTTGAAATTACTTTCTAAAACATCTTCAATTTCTTTAATTCTATGCTCAGTGTTTTCCCAAAAATGATGTTCCCATTTTTCCAAATAATCAATGGCCTTCTTTTTCCTTTTGTCGTTTTTAAATTGCTCCTTAAACCAGTCAAGGATATTACTTGTACGAGTATGGTCATTCCCAAAATGCAATTTTATGAGTTCTACAATAAAAACGTGTTTCCATAGAACCTTATAAAAGAGATCGAGCTTAATATCCAGTGCTTTAAAATAGCTAATAATGTTCGAATTACTCAAATGTCGCAGTGACATTGCCTCTGGTTCAATTCTCACCAGATGGTTTTCATGTGCTTCAAGATACTTTATTAGGGCAGATTTTCCAATACCCGTTCTTCCAAGAATAATGCATTTGGATTCATTAACTTCTTGTAATAATTTGAGCTCTGGTTTTTCAACAAATGTTTTTAGCAAGAACGCATCATTCTCTGCGGTCAAACTTCCTATTTCAATGTTTCTCTTAAACTTGTATGAGTTTTTCATTTTTCAATTAATAGTTAGACCATCTCACAAGACATTATTTCTCTTCACTTGATTGAGATGAATATATGTGAGATTCATTTTTAACAATTTTATTTTCCTACTTATGAGACTTTTTGGTGACGCCGTTTTTTAAGGTGGTCTCTGGTCTCCACTCTTTATTATTTTATCTTTTGGGTAGCCGCATTCTCAGGTTTCACACAACTCCCCCTATATACCAACATTGCATGAAAACTCGCTTTGTTGCAAACGACCCTTGCCTGAATCCACCCAAGCTGCCTTCATGCAACGTTCTACCAACTACAGAAAGGGATACACTCGATCCATTCAACATTTTCCAAACCGTAAAAGTAAGCCCCCATCCCAAATATCCAAATCATCTAGCGGCGTTTTATTTTCTCCCAACTTATTTTTGGTATTAGGGCAAAAATCCTGTCAAACCCCCAAAAAAAATATGGAATCACACTGCCACCCCCTCCGGAGCTACGCAATATGATTCCATATAAAAGCCAAACCCAAAAATCCTCCCAATTACCTTACCACCGTCACATCCCCTTTCTTCAACACTACCTCCCCATTGACCAGTTCCACCTCCAAATAATACACAAAAACCCCCGGATTCACCGGATCGCCCCGGAAAACGCCGTCCCAGCCGGGCCAGGCATTGAGGGGAACAGGATCTTGCAGGGAATACACCATATCGCCCCAGCGGTCAAAAATTTGCAGGGAATTTAAGGCCAGAACCGAAGCGCCGCCATGCACCGTCCACAAGTCATTTTCGCCATCTCCGTTGGGAGAAAATACATTGGGGATGTAAATATCAACGCGGTTTTTTACCAGTACCCGCACGGAGGCACTTGCCGAACATCCGGCCTGATCGGTAATCACTACCTCGTATATTCCCGAATTGCTGGGTATCCACTCCTGCCGCAAGCAGTTGGCGCAGGAGGTGTCGGGGGTAGGGGTCCA
>JAUXSJ010000087.1 GCA_030679615.1 Parachlamydiaceae bacterium
GACTCTCCGTCTCCCCACCTCTGCGTTAAAGGGGGTTAAATAAATTCCGTTCTAGAGTAACCCTATCTTGTCCTTCCTGTAATTTTATGCGTTGCTTGTTGATAGTTCCAATCTTCACTTAATATAAACGAATCATACCCACAAGTACCCCATGAATAATAATATGCTCATGTTTTATATTTAAAGGATGGCATTTTGAGTATTGACCCTCTAGTCTGATTGACTGATCTTCTGGGAAGTATCTTTTTAGAACGGTGTCATGATGATTAATTAAGCCTAGAATAATTTCCCCTGGTTGAATGATTTGTCTAGCTTCAATTAGTACATAATCCCCATCTAGAATAGCTTCTTCTATCAATGCATTTCCTTGTATTTGTAAAACATAAGTACTTTCAATCTGATGGACCATATGTGAAGGCACGATTAAAGTTTGATGCTTAGCAAAGAGCTCTAAGGGATAACCGCAAATGAGATTACCAATGATTGGCAGATTAATATCGCTTGATTCTTTATTTTTTTGTTTAGAAAAAATAGGGCTTAAAGAACGATGCGAGTATTTTTCGGCTTCTAAAGCCCCTTTTTTTATTAATATTTGGATATATTTGTAAATAGAGCCTGGAGAAGAAAAAGCAAATTGCTTCATAATTTCTCGATAACTTGGCGAGTAATGATGTTGATCCACAAATTGCTGAATAAAATCTAATATCTCACGTTGTTTAGGTGTTAACCCTTTCATGGTATTCGATTCTTAAAGAGTAAAAAATAAGATAAAATCCATGCAGTTAACCACATAATTAGCGCTGAGGCCAAGGTGTCAGAAAAAAAATGCCCTCCTTGTGCTATTCGAGCAAGACTTAAAAGAATTCCTAGTATTAAAGCTAACCCAAGACCTATCCAAAATATTAAACGTGAATGAGCGTATTTTCCAAATAGAGCTAAAGCGAAAAAAAAGAATCCGACCGAACAATGCCCACAACTAAATGACTTTGATGGTTGGTTTATATTTTTTCCATTATAAACATAATAAGGTTTAAAGGTTTGTTCACCACCAAATTCAATCACTTGCCTTGGTCTTGGTCGTCCCCAATGTTCTTTTAATACTAAATGGACAAAGAGACCAGAACCGATAGCTAGTGTTAAAATTAAATAAAGGCAGGGTTTTCGGAAGTAATCATAATTTTTTTTAAATGAGATTAATAAACCTATAAAAGCAAAAAAAATTAATATCCATGCTGGCCAAATGCCATATACGAAAATAAAATCCCAAAATGGATTGGATAAAAAGCGATGGTGGTTATAAAAATATGCTGAAACTTTAATGTCTAATAATGACATCCAAGGTGTTAATAAAAGAAATAAAAAGATTGGAAGGATGATTCCTTTCCATAAAGGAAAAGGGACTTTAGATTTCATGAGCAGCGTTTTGCATAGCATTCCAAGCATGTTCGACCATTATATCTAATAATTGAAATTGAGGAACCCAGCCCAATTCTTTTTCTGCTAATTGTGAATTGGCCATGAGAATAGGGGGATCTCCTAATCTACGACATCCATGAATGACTGTCAATTTTTGATTCGTGACATTTTCTACCGATTGAATCACTTCTTTCACGCTATAGCCTTTACCATTTCCAAGATTATAATTATATGAAGATCCAGAATTCCATAATTTTTCAAGAGCTAAAATATGAGCCCTACCTAAGTCATCAATATGGATATAATCCCGAATGCAGGTTCCATCAGATGTAGGATAATCAGTGCCAAATATTGTCATAGGACTCTTTGTTAAAATGCTTCTTAGAGCTATGGGGATTAAATTACTTGGTCGAGCTTGAAAGTATTTTATTTTTCCACAAGGATCACCTCCAGCTGCATTAAAATACCTTAAACAACAATATTTTAAACCATAGGCATCATGAAAATCATTTAACATTTTTTCAATCATTAACTTCGTTCTGCCATAAGGATTAATAGGATGACAGACATGTGTTTCATCAATCAATGGTGAAAGTGGATGACCAAAAATAGCAGCGGTCGAAGAAAAAATTAAATAATTAATTTTATGCTTAACCATACAATTTAAAAGTGTTAATGTTTGCGTGACATTATTTAAATAATATCGATAAGGTTCTCGTACAGATTCACCTACATCAATAAAAGCTGCAAAATGCATCACTGCATCAATAGAATGTTGTTCAAAAATTTGATCGAGTAAAGCTTCGTCACCTACATCACCATGAATAAAAAAACCGTTCAACAATGTATTTTGATGACCACGACTAAGGTTATCAAGGATAAACGTATTAAATCCTTTTTTAAAAAGCATCTCTGAAATATGAGAACCTATGTATCCAGCGCCTCCGGTAATGAGAATATTTTTGAGTTTCATTTGATAAATATCCTTAAAGAAAACTAAAATTGGAAGTATATAGAGTTATGTTTTTATACACAAAAGGTCTATTCGTCAATTGACTATCTATGTTATGTATAATTGCATAAGATATTAATTATATCGCCAGTATTATCTTAGGGCGTGTAAGAAAATAGGGAATCATCTCAAATACGGGTATTCCGAATTTGCGTACTCCCTGGGTGTTTAAAAAAAGGTTTAATGAATGCCTGACCGAAGTAGTATTACCGAAAATGAACAAGAATTAAAGTTTTCTGGTGAGCAGGGATTTTTTGATAAGAGTTTAGTCATTCGTTATTTAATCATTTTTGCTTTTGGAATCGTTTTATTCTTATTTTTACATTTTCGAGAAGTACAAGTTGAAACTTTAGAGCTAAATTCCTTAGCCCCAGGTTATATTGTTTCACAAGTAAATTTTGATTTTCAAGATGAAGAAGCCACTGTTATTTTGAGGCAGAATGCCTTACGAGATCTTGGCCGTATTTATCAAATTCCACAATCCATCCTTTATCAAAAAGTAGAAACCTTTGATAGTTTTCTTCAGAATAATCAATCTTGGCGAAATCAATCAGAGGAGCCGATATTCAACGAATTTTATCAAGGGATTAATGCATTAGAAAAAGGGTTGATGAATTTAAGGCTGACTGACGCTAGAACCTATGATAAATTAAAAGCTCAAGGTTTTTCACTAAAAGATTATCAAGTTTTTTCACCTAATTTTCAATCTGAGCAAATTCAGCTTCCGCCTTATGTTTGGGATTATTTACAAAGGGAATATCTTGGGCAAATTGAAAATCCACTCGTTTCCTCTTTAATCATCGAATTTTTTAAGCAAAATAAGTGGAATATAGATGAAGATATCCCTACTCAAAAGCAATTAAGAAAAAGTATTCAAGCTTTAATTCCAGAAAAATACACACATGTCAATGCTGGAAATAGGATCATTGATCAAGGTGAGAAGGTCACAGGACGTCATGTTGCCATGTTGCATGCGATGAAAAAGGCAATGGGTGAAAATCGAAATTTGAATCAACCCTTAACATTGCTGGGCACGTTGATTCTTTCAATTCTTTTTTTAACTGTGATGTTGGTCTATTTAAAAATTAATCAGCCTTTATTGCTCACATCGAATAGAAAATTATTTTTACTAATGACAATTCTTGTGATCACATTGGGTTTTTCAAAGCTCATAGAAGTTCTATTCATTAATGCTAAAAGTCATTCAATTGATTTTTTTGAATACCCGCTTTTTGTTCCCATTGCTGCGATTCTTCTTTGTAGTTTAATTAATCCTGGTATTGCTATTTTTGGGAGTGGGTTTTTAGCTGTCATTACTTCGGTTGCTTTAGGTTTTGAGTGGGAAGGCTTATTAATTATTAACCTAAGTGCCGCTCTTGTTGCTATTTTTAATACTCATTCATTAAGACGGCGAAAAGAAATTTTTATTGTTTGTTTAAAAGCCTGGTTATGCGCAATCGCTGCAATTGTTGCCCTTCATTTTTACAAAAATAATTCAATCGACTTTTCTATTTTAATTGATATCATGAGTGCTGGATTTTTCATGTTATTGACAGCAATTTTAGTTGTTGGATTTTTACCTTTATTAGAAACAGCATTTGGAGTCATGACAGATGTGACATTGATGGAATACATGGATCCTAATAATGATTTACTAAGAAGATTAACCATTGAAGCAGCGGGAACTTATCAACATTCGGTTGTTGTCGGTAACTTAGCTGAAGCAGCTGCCTTAGCTATCAATGCCAATGGCTTATTTTGTCGTGTCGCTACTTTGTATCATGACATCGGTAAAATGACAACTGCTCAATACTTTACAGAAAATCAAGTAGGTGAAGTCAATATTCATCAATTACTCACTCCAAAAGAATCGGCACAAGTTATTATGGCTCATGTAGCTGAAGGCGTTGCTTTAGCTCGTGAAGCCGGATTG
>JAUXSJ010000094.1 GCA_030679615.1 Parachlamydiaceae bacterium
ACGAAAAATAATAAAAAAAATAAATTACACTAAAGAAAAATGAAATTCAACTTTTTATTAATTTAAAATTATTTTTTTAAAATTAACTAATTTAATTTCTTTTCAATAATTTATTTAAATATTATACTTAATATAATTTCACGAAAATCATTTTAATAATTAATTAATTTTCATTATGAGTTATATTCGATTAAATAATTTACTTAAAGAGACAATTGAAATTGAGTCAGTTGACTCTAAACCTAATTCAAAAAACTCTACCTTAATAACTTTGAATGGAATTTTACATGGGTTAGAATTAGGAAAAGAATTTCAAAATAAGACAGAATATCAGAATATTAAAGAGGTTAGCCAAGCTATCTTCAACCAATATCAAACAAGATTAGGTTGTAAGAAATATTTTTATAAATTTATTGGTTTGTTTTTTACAACAAATCTAATTAAAATCAACGACGTTTATAATAAAATTATAAAATTATATGAAAAGCAAAAAACTCAAAGTATTATTTTAGAATGGTCGATAAAATCAAATCTTAGTCAAGAGAAGTTGGAGGTTTTTAATAAAGCTATTAATGATTATTTAAATAATGAAAATCAATTTTATCTAAAGATTCCTATTCATTTAGATTTAACCACACTACCTGATATTTTTAATATTGAACCCTTTAGCTTTAGATTAAAAACCTTAATTATTGCCCACCAGAAATTAACAGAACTTCCTCCTAGTATTTTTGCTCTTCATTCCTTAGAATGTTTAGATCTTCAACATAACAATCTTGAATCATTACCTCCTGAAATTAGGAGCCTCAAATCTTTAAAAGAGTTAGACCTTTATAATAACGCAATCCAATCTTTACCTCCTGAAATTAGCAATCTCAAATTTTTAAAAGAGTTACTACTTGAAAACAATATTAATCTCACACAATTACCTCAGGGAATATGTTTATTGCCTTCAGATTGTCGGATTTATTTAGAAGGGTGCGGGTTATCTCAAAGAAGTTTACAAAATTTGCGAGAAGCATGTAATCAACAAGGATATAATGGCCCACGATTTCGTTATTCAATGGCTCCCTCATTTAAAATAGATCCTCATAATATTCCTAGTATGACTTCAATCCTTGAAGATTTTTTTAAAGAAACTAGTAGAAAAAAAAATACTTTTACCCAATTAATGGAATTTGTTTCAATCGATAATCAAAAAGAAAGATTACAAGTATGGCTTTATCGTTTAAAAGAAATTGCTGATTTAAATCGTCCAAAATCCTCTAAAAACAACCACTCTATTAAATTCATAAACAAAATCTTGGATTATTTAAGCTTTGCAAATGAAAATATTGATTTTAGAGATGTGTTTTTAGCTCAAATTTATGAATCAATAGATACTTGTGGTGATAAAATTGCCTTGTCTGTACTTCGTTTAGGATCAGAATATGCAATCGCAAGTGAATTAAAAAAAATTAAAGAGAATCCTTCGCATCCCTTAAAGCGTTTCATCAAAGCATTAAGAACACGTATTATTTTAAGATTACTAGTCTTAGTAGCTGAAGTGAAAATAAATAAATTAAAATTTGTGGATCATGTTGAAACCTATCTGGCATACCCGATTCTTTTACGCAAACAGCTAAATCTTAAATTAGATATAAAAGAAATGCTTTATCCTAAGTTTTCAGGATTAAAAGATGAAGATATAAAGGATGCAAAAAATCATATTGAAGATATTCTTCATTCAGGTTTCAAAGGATTGCTAGTAGAAGAAAATGAATGGAAAGAGGTTCTACACTTGATATTTAAAGATCAATTTGAAAATTTAACCGAAGCTCGCTACACAGGCTTAGAAAATGAAGAAAATGCATCAGAATTAAGCGAAAAATTTAATCAGGGATTAATTCAACTTACTCAACAATTACTTACCCCGAATCTCATTCTTTAATCATTTTACATGAGTTATAGTCGATTAAATTTAAAATAATGACGAAAAAGAGTTTGTAAATCGTTCCAAAACAATAAGCGCTATGGATACTTTTTCTAAAAGAGAGATTCTTTTTAAAATTAGTTTTTGTTCTTTATTAAGGACCTTGGAAATTTTTCAATAACTTGCTGACCTAATAAAGTCGTCTTGGAAAAAGTTGGATATTTTTTAGAATTTTATCTGTTCGAATACCTTGTTCATCACATAAACCCAAATTTATAACATAAAGCCCAAATTTGATCGCTTAAACTAAAACTGAGAAAAAAATCGATTCAGTTTTTTTTGTGGGTTTTTTTAGTTCAATTGCATCGCTAGTATTTGTTTCTAAATTAGGGGAAAAATGTTCTTGAATTTGATGAATTAAATTTATTTGAAGATGAGGAAATACCATTCGAATTTTAACCTTTTTAGATTCTATTTCGTTGTCTTTTTCAAAAGGAAAACATAATCGTTCAATAATTGTTCATATTTATCTCCGTGGGTATTCTGTCGCTGCTACCGCAGCTTAATTTATATTTCATTATACCCCAAGTTCCATTCAAGGTCTATCGGCCTTTCATTTCACATGGGGCTACACGCTTTCATCGCTATCGCGATTCGAGTCCACACTTAACTGATTATTATATAGTGAGACAAATCGCGATAGCGATGGAAGCGTGTAGCCCCATGTAGAATGAAAGGCCGATAGGCCTTGAATGGAACGTGGGGTATAATGAAAAACAAATTGAGCTGCGGTAGCAGCGACAGAATACCCACGGAGATAAATATGAACGCTAACGAAAAATAATAAAAAAAATAAATCACACTAAAGAAAAATGAAATTCAACTTTTTCTTAAATTAAAATTATTTTTTAAATTAATTAGTTTAATTTAATCTTTTTAATAATCTATTTAAATGATATTATTCAATATAATTTTAAAAAATACATGTTAATACATTTTTAGGTTTTATTCTTTATGAGCTACATTCAATTAAATAATTTGTTTAATGAACCAATTGTTATTGAATCAGTTGACGTTAAGCCAAATTCAAAAAACTCTACCTTGATGACTTTGAATGGAATTTTAAATGGGTTAGAATTAGGAAAAGAATTTCAAAATAAGACAGAATATCAGAATATTAAAGAGGTTAGCCAAGCTATCTTCAACCAATATCAAACAAGATTAGGGTGTAAGAAATATTTTTATAAATTTATCGGTTTGTTTTTCACAACAAATCTAAGTGAAATCAACGACGTTTATAATAAAATTATAAAATTATATGAAAAGCAAAAAATTCAAAGTATTATTTTAGAATGGACAACAAACTCAAACCTTAGTCAAGAAAAATTAGAGAAATTTAATAATGCCATTAGTGATTATTTAATTAATGGAAATCAAATTAAGCTAGAGCTTCCTGAGGGTTTAGATTTAAACACACTACCTGATATTTTTAATCTTGAACCCTTTAGCTCTAGATTAAAAATCTTAAGTATTAGCCAACAGAAGTTAACAAAACTTCCTCCTAGTATTTTTACTCTTCATTCCTTAGGATATTTAAATCTTCAATACAATAATCTCCAATCTTTACCTCCTGAAATTGGCAATCTCAAATCTTTAAGACATTTATTCCTTAGTGATAACCATCTCCAATCTTTACCCTCTGAAATTGACAATCTCAAATCTTTAGTCTGGCTAAGCTTTTCTGCAAACGCTCTCCAATCTTTACCTCCTCAAATTTGTAATCTCAAATCTTTAAAGCTTTTATTCCTTACTAATAACCATCTCGAATCTTTACCTCCTGAAATTGGAAATCTCAAATCTTTAAGTGAATTAAAGCTTGATAACAATGTTAATCTCACACAATTACCTCAGGAAATATGTAGATTGCCTTCAGATTGTCAGATTCATTTGGAAGCCTGCGGATTATCTCAAAGAGTTTTACAACATTTGCGAGAAACATGTGATCAAGAAGGATATAATGGGCCACATTTCAGTTATTCAATGGCTCTCTCATTTAAAATAGATCCTCATAATATTCCTAGTATTTCTTCAATCCTTGAAGATTTTTTTGAAGCTACTGGCAGGCCAAGAAATACTTTTCCTCAATTTATGGAATTTATTTCAATCGAAAATCAAAGTAAAGATTCTTTAAAAGTATGGCTTTATCGTTTAAAAGAAATTGCTGATTTAAATCGTCCAAAATCCTCTAAA
>JAUXSJ010000100.1 GCA_030679615.1 Parachlamydiaceae bacterium
CGGCTGTATATCGATCAAAGACGATACACAATGTGATAATTGATCGGCTAAAATAAGGCAAATTTTACTCACAATTCCTCCGTTAATGCTTTTTCAATACTTTTTTTCAGACGCTCGTTATCAGGAGACGTGGTTGAGTTGAAATAGTCAATCAACCTACCTTTGCGATTTATCAAATATTTATGAAAATTCCATTTAGGTGCCGTACCAAAGCCTAATGTTTTTCTTGCCCAAAAATAGAATGGATGGATGTTATCCCCGGATATGATTTCTCTTGAAGCCATAGGAAAAGTCACACCATAATTAATTTTGCAGAAATGAGCGATTTCGTTATTGTTGTTAGGTTCTTGACCACCAAAATCATTGCTTGGTATGCCAATGATTACTAACCCATTGTTTTTGTAATTTTTATAGAGTTTTTCCAGCCCTTCATATTGCGGCGTAAACCCGCATTGTGATGCAGTGTTCACAATCAGTATTACTTTGCCTTCAAACTCCTTAAGCGACAATGGTTTTCCTTCCATTAGGGTTGTGAAAGAAAAATCATAGGCGATTGCTTCTGATGCTTTTGCTTTGCGAAAAAATTGAAAGAATGAAAACATAAAAACTCCTATTAAAGTTTATAAGATTTACTTCATAAGTGACTCACTCTGATTGTTCGTTCATGAATGGGTATTCGGTCTAACCTTTCTCCCAACCGACATAGAAGGTAGCACGATTATAATAATTAAGCGCTATCAAGCTTGATACGCTCCGTCAGACCTGTGTTACCGATGAGAGATACCCAAATGGGCTCTATCTCGGCTGTTGAAAGTGAGGAGAAAAATTCCTTAAAATGATACAATAGCTTTGATGATATATTCAGTATTTAAATTGACCTTTCTTTTCGGACAGTTTATTGCTTTTTTCTTTCTCGTTCAACAGATGCGACAGAATCGCAAAATTCCTTAAAATGATGTAACAGCTTTGTTGATATATTTAGCATTTAAATTGACCTTTCTTTTCGATCAGTTTATAGCTTTTTTCTTTCCTCTTCAACAGATACGACAAAACCCTTGACTTTAGGGTTCACTATATTACCTGGGGATATACAAAATTATATCCCGCACAGCTTCTTATATTTCCCTTTATATATTCATCTAAATGCTTCAGAATAAAGAAAAAGAAAGAGAAAGCGTTTCCATGATGTTCTATGTCAGTAAGGATGATATTCTTAAAAAAGTTCCTTATGTAAAAGGAGATTCTCTTCCCGATAATATGATTTGGATCGATTTGTTCAATATGGATCGCGAAGAGGAATTGTTCATCGAATCTTGTCTTAATATAGATATTCCATCACGCGAAGAAATGCATGAGATTGAAGTTTCAAGTCGTCTTTATCAAAAAAATAACGCAATCTTTATGACAGCGACTTTAATTTCAAAATCAGAGTCATTAGAGCCTGAATCACACGCTATTACTTTTATTATTTTTGAGGATAAGCTTATTACGGTGCGTTATGCAGAGCTAGTCGCTTTTCGTAATTTTTTGAATGTTGTTGAAACTCTTCCATCTTCTCAACAATCCTGCCAAGCATTATTTGTAGAGCTTATTGAATGCATTATTGATCGGATTGCCGATATTTTAGAACGGATTGGTCATGAATTAAATGTTATTACAAATAAGGTTTTTCGTACCCGAAAACAGCCTGATGAAAAACCTGATTATCAAGACATTTTAGAAGAAATTGGCCGTAAAGAAGATCTTATTTCTAAAACAAGGGAAAGCCTTGTGACTTTGGGACGTATGGCCAGTTATGCAATGCAATCACCAATTGCCGATATTCATGATGAAGCCCAGGCGCGTCTTTCATCCTTGATCGCGGATATTACATCTTTAAGCGATCATGTTACTTTTCTATCCAGTAAAAGTATCTTTTTGCTCGATGGAACACTTGGCATGATTAATATAGAGCAAAATAATATTATTAAAATTTTTTCAGTTGCGGCAGTCGTCTTTTTACCGCCAACCTTGATCGCAAGTATTTATGGTATGAATTTCGAATTCATTCCAGAACTTAAATGGCCCTTTGGGTATCCATTAGCACTTTTGTTAATGATATTTTCTTCCTGGGCGCCTTATCAATATTTCAAGCGTCGCAAATGGTTTTAATATGTTAAGTTTTTATTGAAAAAAGTTTTTTATTAAAGTATAGCGTAAAAATTAAAGTAAGGCTGAGTTTAAAATGAAATTTTTAAAAACAGCTACAATCATTGGATCTTTATGCAGCGTTTTTTGTTCGGTGTCCGATGCTGTTATTGGGTCGAGTAGGCCGGGTGTGACCCCAGCCTCTCACAGAACTGTACGTGAAACTCTCGCTTCATACGGCTCCTCTCTTTTGACAAATCATTGTCGAGTGACAGAACAAGGTCGACATTCTCTTCTTTGTTCGCTTAAGATAATCCCATCCTTGCATCCGGCAGTGTTGCACAAATAAAATTTTAGATAATTTGGGGTGCTTTTTAAAAAAAGGTCTATGCAGTTGCTATATATTTAGGCATGCCGATTTTAAACATTCGATTTAAAATTTGAACGGCTATTTTTGTTTCTGTCATTTGACTTTCTATTGTTTGAGTTTTAAGTTTATTTCCTATAATTTTTTTATACCGATGCATCGTGTTTTCAACTTTGGCGCGTCCGCCATAGTCCGTTTTGTTTTGCCAGGCAATTCTTCCCTTGTTTTCAATAAAACGACAGTTTTAAAGGCGTTGCCCTGGATCTGTCTCCTTTAATTCTCGAAACCCTGTATTAGGAGGAACGATGACTTTAATTGATTTTTCTGAATTATATTGTTGTTGATGTTTGTTAATAGAATCATAAGTAACTGCATAATAATAAGCTCCACCCCCTATAAATTCTTTAATAGGAGTCTCAATATCAGACAATAATGTGTCTATTTGTTTAACATCATGGCTTAAATGATGTGTTAATGAAGAACTTAAAATTTCTCCTTCTTCATTAATATAAAGATGAAGTTTTCTCCATGTTTTTCTTTGCCTTGTACAGTGTTTGTGGCTCATCCATTCTTTTTCACCAACTACTTTTAAACCAGTACTATCAATTATAACAACCTTAGATCCATGAGAAGGTAATGGTTCCTTTTTAAGCGATATTGTTTTCGATAATCTCGATATTGTTGTGTAATCTGGGATAGAAAGATCTAAATCAAGCAATTGAACAATTGATTGCATAAAGCCTTGTGTCTGTCGCAAAGGCTGTTTATACACAAGTCTTAATGTATAAGCTGTTTCAATCGCTAAATCTGAATAAACCTTTCGTCTTCCTCGTTTTTTTTGTTTTTCGTGTTTATAATACCAGGCAGAAATCGGGTCTTCAGAAAACCATATCGTTAAATTTCCTCTGTTTCTTAAACTTTCTGAATAAGCTTTCCAGTCTCGATTGTTATACGTTTTTTTCTTAAATTTATGACGAACGTCATTTTTAATTTTGTAAGGCATTTTAATCTTTCTTTCGAAAATACCTTCAATTTTAATACTTTTTTTTAATTTTTCCTATTTGTGCAACACAGCCTCAAAAAGAGGAGGATTCTTACTTAATTACGCTCAAGCTACACAGATGCGACAGAACCGACTAAATTATTTAATCTTAGCAATGGAATGTAAAAATAAATTATCCGTTTAACTATTGTTCATAATCAACTTGTTTTATTTTACATCTAAATTAATTTTTATTTCTTTTTCAAAGTTCTTAGTATATAAGTTATTTAATGTTTTTAATTAATTGTAATTATCATAGGATTTGATTGTGAAAAAAATATCATTTATATTTGTTTTTATTAATTTTATGATAGCATCATCTTTTGCGCGTGTTCCTTTAGACCAGTGTTTTAATCTTTATCAAAATACCAAAGAAAAATACAAACATATTTCCCCAGCTTGGGCAGAAATAATGCTTCAATCAGGACAACTTAAAGGTATACGTCTTTTTGGTGATTTTGGATCCATTGAACATCAAGATTTTAAACCACACCCAGCTTTCACAGACAAAGAAGGCAGATTAAATTATAATGCTCCACAAGATGCCATTTCAGCATTATTACAATATCTTTTCCCTTCACCAAACGGTCAAGTTTTAGGCATCAATCAACGTCAAAACGATCCTATTGGACAATTAAGCAAAAAAAATAATTTACATTTAGTAAGTACCCTTATTGAAGCGATTATTGCATACAAAAAAGATAAAAATAAGCAAGAGATACAAAATAAAATTACAGATACAATTGAAAAAACACGTGGCAGAAATGATAAAACAAAAAAAACACGTACAAAATTTGATCCTATTAAGAATCATTTCACTGACATAATTATTAAAGCTATAGAATTTGAAGATCAACCTGAATGCCAAGAAAAATACCCCACCAATATAATTATTAATACTCTTTTTGCATTTGCTCTTACTTCTGCTGATTCTGCTGATGAAATATACAGCAATTTCAAATGGGTTTTTGTTGATAATCCTAATCTTCAAACAATGAAAAAAGAAAATTATGATGAGCTTGTAACTGACATCTTAGCAGATCCAAAATTTGATAATGGCGTTAATGAAGAAAATTTAATACGGGCCTTATTAGGTAATGCATTTTTTGAACAAAGACTTCCAGCACCTTTATCTTACATTAATGCTTCATTTGTTCACCAAGATAAGAAAATTATTTATCCAAATTGTGGTGAAACAACACTTCTTAATTTCTTTTATTATCTTTGGGGTGACCGAGGCATCATTAATCCAAATTACATCGAAGAAACTGAAAAAAAATTACAATCTAATATAATAGATAACATTGATAAAAACAAAAATTGGAAAAAAATTAAAGACTATTTTATAGAATTTAACACTATAAATTTATCAATGAAACCTGAAGCTCAACAAAATTGGAGTACCTTAATTTCAAATTTAAATCAAAATAATACTCATTTAAGTTTAAAAATTATCTATCGTCAAGAAGTATGTAATTTGATGGGTACAGGCATTATTAATATGTTAAATGTGCTTGAAAAAATTATTCCGGATGCCGTTCTTTCAACAGTTTTTTCTGACGATGATACAAAAAATTTAGAAGCAGCAGCAGTTAAATTTGATCGATTGGTTGCACTTTTTTCAAGAGAAAATGCTGTGCTTGATTGGCATATGAATAAGCAAAAAAACATTAGCAACAAAATCACAAATATAGTTTTCAGCGTTAATAATAAAGAATGCTTTACATGGCAATTTAAGAACGATTCTTTTGGTCTTGAGCGTATCCTTAGCAAAGATAATGATTGGCGTAAAAGCATTTCGTGGGAAAAAGCACCCTTGCTTTTAAAAGCATGGGTTCGTGCAGAGGTTCAAAACTTATGTCAGCATATAGAACATTCTAGTGAAATCTACTCATTGGATCTATTATCCCCTGAATTTGCAGGAATCGCGATCGATACAATCTTAGGTAATAAATGGATCCATCAAAAATCACTTATACCTCAACTTGTTGGTAAAACGTTACATTCTACTGACACAGAAGCACAAACAAAGTTATATTCATTATTACATGGACACAATAGCAATATTGATCGAAATCATTATCCAGAATTAGATTACAATAGATATATTACTGATAAAAAATTATTAGAAAAATTAAAAAAATTTTCGAAAATTAGAATTATTAATGAATGCGCACAAAGAAAATTTTGGAAATTGATTCAAAAAAATTATAATGTTGAAGATAATCGAAAAGCTGAAGCTCATTTAATTGCAGCAAAATATGGTTATTTACCTATCATTAAATGGATTTTAGAACATAATCCTGACGCTAAAAATGATAAAGATATAGTTAGACATGATCTTGTTAAAATTGCTATTGAAAACAACCAATTTGATGTTCTTGATTATCTTAATCCGAAATCAGATTATAGGAGTGGATATGGAGAAACGTTACTTCACCTCTATGCTTCCTCTCCTTATGATATGACCCATTATATTAATAAAGTTTTAGAAAATAATTTAGATTTTATACATGTTGTTGATAACCATAAATCAACGGCTTTAAATTTTATTAATTACCAAACACATATTAATAACGTAAAACTTTTTATTGATAAAAGCATAGAAAACAATGTTAATTTATACAAAAAAGTTAATAATGGGTGTGCGCCTCTAGTTTATTTATCTCAATATTCTACAGATGAAGCGTTTTTATATTTAATTAAAAAAATATCTACTGATTTTATAGATGAAGATAATAAAAATTTACTTCATTATGTTGTTGAAAACAATAAAGTAGAAAGCGCTTTATATTTGATAGAACAAAAAGGATTTGATATTAATCAAAAAAATTTATTACATCAAACGCCACTTCATTTTGCGGCTAAAGGAAATTCATCATTTCTTATTCGATATCTTATTGAAAAAGATGCAGAAATTAATTCTAAAGATTACTACGAAAATACACCACTTCATTTTCTTTTAAATAGTCGTAATTTATCCATTAACGATTTTGAAACAATCAAATATATGCTTAAAGATACCTCATATCCTCCAATCTCAGATAAAAAATCACCGTTTTATGTTATGATACACAACATAAATTTTCCTTCTGATTTAATGAAAATGATTCTTAATTTTGCAAAAGATTCATGTGAGTATAAATTTGAAACATCCAAATCTAAACTAAAAGAAAAATATCAATACAATGATTTAGATCGAATTAAATGCCTTCATGAACGAGCAATTATTGAGATAGAAGAACATATACATTTTGTAAAACCTAATAATATTCTCCATATTATTTGTTCACACCATAATCAAGAAATTATGGCAGTTTTTATAAATGAACTTGGATATCCAGTTGATATTAAAGATAAAAATGGAAAAACACCATTGGATGAAGCAAAAAAAATAAATAATATTCCAGTGATCAATGATCTGTTATATTACTTAAACAAAAATAATAGTTGGAATAATAACAAACTTTGGGAAAATCTCAGTGTAAAAGAACGTGTAGATTTGAGACGAATTTCCGTCAGGTATAATGAAAGCTACATCTGTAATGACTGTTTCGAAATACGTGAGACATTAGGCGATGTGATGTAAATTTAAATCAATATAACCAATTGAAAAATATGGTAATTTGTTTATATTAAATCTTTTGAATAAATTATCAAATTTTATATTTTTTATCATTTTCAATAGAAGCATCTTGCGTTCGATTACCTATAAGAGGAACAGATTTTTTACGCTCTACTTCTTTCTGGCTTGATTTAACATTTTCTATTTCTTGTAATAATAATTTTTCATAACTATTTAAAAATTTAAAATTAACTATTTCGGTCTTGTAGGCGACCTTTACAACATCATTATCATCAAAAATTTTCTGAAAAAAAGATCTATATAAGTACATAACTATACCCAAATCAAGGTATTTGAAATCACTAATCAACGAATTGTAAAATTTATTATCAAATGAAACGTAATTATCTAGCATATTTTCAATATCATAGTATATATACTCCAATAGTCTATTTGCAGCATTTAAATTTTTGTTATTGTAAATCAGAGATAATTTTAACAAATTTAATTTATGAAAAATAACAAATTCAAATTTAAAACATGTATTATTTAATTCATAATTATTTATTTCTCTATTTCTAGTTTTTTTAATTTTTATATAATTTGAATTCATTACCAAAGGACCGAAATTTAATTCATTAAATTCAATTTTGTGATAATCAATTAAATGAGAATACGTTTGTGATAATTCATATAAAGCATCAGAAAGCCATTTTCGTTTCTCTTTATTCATAATATTATCTGCTTCATGTTTTTTTATTGCTGAAATTAAAATATATTCCGCAATATAATTACCCAATTGATTAGGATATTTTTCATCACCTCTCTTTATATGTCTAAAAGAGCGCGCTAACATTAATCTTTTTTCTAATGAATATTTGTCTGTTTTTTGATCAATAACATTTTTAACTTCATTAAAACTATATATTTGTTTTTCATCTGGAAAAACTTCTTTTAAAACCTCTTTCGACAAATATAACCTTTCTTTTTTTTCATCAGAAAAACCTATTAATGTTTCTTGTTTAATTTTTATTGCTTCAACGCAACCAAATATTAATTGATTTTTTGAATTTGATTGATATTGATCAAGTAAAAAATTAATAGAAAAATAATCTAGAATGACACTAATAACTGGTAAAGCTGCATCAATTGGTGGGTTAATAATCGAATCAAAAAAATTACTTCCAGACGCTAAAAGTTCAATTTTTTTAATTATATCTACTTCTTGATTTATATTTTTTTGTACTTCAGATTTAATTTGCACACCAGAAGAAGAACTAACCGTAGAAGTTTCAGCCGAATCTAAAGCGTTTTTATTTCTGCTGTTTTTATCAATATTAAACTTCTTAAGCACCTTGTTTTCTTTAAATCCTTTTGTAAAAAACGCCTTAGCTGCTTCTATATCTCTCGGTTTCCTAAGAAGAAAATCAACTGTGTTTCCTTCACTATCGACAGCTCTATAAAGATAAGTCAATTTACCTTTAAATTTAATGTAAGTTTCATCCATTTTCTAACTTTCATTGACTGGTTTTGTGCGTTTTCTAATACGTTTATAAATTAAACAAACAAACCGTTTAACTCATCTTTGTAAGGTTGAATGATAAAAGGCATACATAACATGATCACAGAAGGTGACGAGCATAGGCCCTTAAAATGATCCAACATCTTTGATGATATAGTTAGCATTTAAATTAACCTTTTGTTTTTATTGGTTTGTTGAATTTTTATCTCTAGCTCAATAAATGAGAAAAGACCTTTTCAAGTTATGTCAGTGCAATTTAAGACAAGAAAAGCCATGATTATTAAGACCCGAAGTGAGTGACGATCAACGCCGCGTTTAAGTTATATTGCGTCCGTTTATTGTTAGAAAGGATAGTCTTATGCGCCTTATTATGTAGGTAGTAAGATTTTAGGAGAAAACCATAAAAGGA
>JAUXSJ010000105.1 GCA_030679615.1 Parachlamydiaceae bacterium
CCTGAAGAAGGTATTCAGGCCGTCCCGGCCTGATAGCCAAAATAGATTCAGGCCGAGACAACCTGCTGATTACCTTCAGATAAGCATGAGTTTCACTTCCCAACCAAAAGAGGCCACACTCAACCAGGCTATCAAATGCCAGCCCGTTGGGCCTAAAGAGATTTTAAGCGTTATATGAATATAATTTAAATTTATAAAACTAATTTTTAATTTACACTTAAACTCATCAGGACCAACGGGCCAGCATTTAACTTTAGGTACTTTCTAAAACTAACTTTTTTTTAATAAATAGCATTAAAATGCTAGTTAATTTAACTGTTATCGTCAAACATTTTAAAAGGTAATAATAAACTAAAAGCGCCAATCAGTAATATTTAATAATACGTTTGAGATTTCATATAAAATTCTTGAGGGTTGACTAAGCATTCATCCAATTTCGAATTTATCCCGTACTTCCCACGGACAAATTATGTAGAACATGCATAAACGTCGAATAAAGGATACCTTGGGTTTGCTCGGTCATTATTCCCAAAGATATTCCACCTATAAACTGTGCGTTAATTCCTGCTCGGGCAAAATATCCTTGTCCCCATAATTGTGTATGAAATAATGCAAATAAAGTTGAGGATAGAATGATTCTAACCACTTTAACTCTTTTTAATTCTACAAGATGCCCTTTTTCAGTCAAAATTAACCTGGGAATCTTTCGCAAAAAAATTTCTTGCAAAACGAGTCTGAATAAAAATTCTTCACAAATTGGTCCAATCAAAATTCTTTTTAATGGTTTCTGATATAATTGATCAAAAGACGGAAATAAATATTGAATACTTGATTGAGTTTTTATAGTGATTGTTGATGTAATTTTGGAAATTTTCATTACAATTTGATCGAACAAAGTCCAAACCTTCGAAGGCAAAGGCTTTGTGCAAATATCTAAAGGAATTTGATGCATTTTTAAAATATTATAACAAAGTGAAATTGCAACTCGATCTGATGCCAAAAGAATAGCACACAAGAAAATTTTTTTTGGAGTTGTATCTGTTTTACTCCAATTAATATTAATTAATGGAGCTATTGAATCAATCATATAATTTTCACTTAAATTTTATTAATAAAGAAAATCATAAAAAATAATTAAATATAAATCAAGATGGTAAATTTATTTCTATTACAGCAATCATAAAGTCAATTTCGTGATCTTTTGGGGTCAGGCATACGATTTGCAATTTGAAAAACGAATTTTAGAAAAAGTTTTGTGCAATTTCAAATTACAAATCACAAGCCAGACCCAATGATCCAAATTGCAGTTGACGTTTAAATACATCGCCAATCAGTAACATTTAATAATTCTTTTGGAATTTCGTATAAAAATCTTGATGGCTGACTAACAGACTCTTTACCCATTCGGTTTCTTATCTTCGACATACTTAATGTCAAAAATTGCTTAGCTCGTGTAATGGCCACGTACATTAACCGTCTTTCTTCCTCAACACCTGTTTCTTTCATGCTTTTTTCGTGGGGTATAATGTGGTCTTCTAATCCAACCAAAAAGCATGCAGGAAATTCTAATCCTTTAGAACTATGAAAGGTCATTAATTGAAGACAATCACCTTGCTTTTGTTTATTTTTGGTTTGAACCATTTGATGATGTAATGTGAGCTGAGATACAAAAGCAGATAATGAACGATCTGCTCTCACCTCATCGCTTGTAAATTCTTCTTTTTCAAAATCAGAAAGTGAATTAATCAACTCCTGCACATTTTCTGCTTTAAATTGCCGCATTTGAACACTTTTGACTTCATCGTCAATTGCTTTTTGATAATCAATTTCCTTGACTAACCATGCTAGGGTTTCTGAAAGAGAATCTTGATTGAATTTTTTCTTTGCTTCTTGAATGACATTAATAAAAGATTCGATCCCTTTTCGACATTTACTTGGTAAATCAATATGATCTGTTAAATTTTTAGGTGAAATGGCTTGATTCAGAACATCCCATAAACTTTTTTGATTCGATCTATTATAGGCTGTTAACAAATCAAGCGAATCCTCCCCTATTCCTCGCCGGGGTTGATTAATGATTCTTAATAAAGCCTCTTGATCAAGAGGATTAACAATGATCCGTAAATAAGCACATAAGTCTTTTATTTCTTTTCTTTCGTAAAATTCTAATCCACCATGTACTTCATAGGGAATCCCCTGAATCCATTTATCTCCGTTTTTCCAAGTTTGCTTTAGAAGAGCTTGCTCGAACTGCCTCGACAATGCATTTGAACGATATAAAATAGCAATTTCATTCCATTTTAGATTATTTTTCTCTTTACATCTTATCATTCTTTTAATGACAGCTAATGCCTCTTCTTGTTCATTAGGAGCATGAAAAACTTCAATTAAGTCACCATCACCTTTTTCACTCCATAATATTTTAGCGTGTCTATTTTGATTTTGCTGAATCACAGCATTAGCTGCTCGAAGAATGACATTGGTTGATCGGTAATTTTGTTCCAGTTTAATCACTTCAGCATCATCAAAATTCAATATATTTTTAATATCTGCTCCACGCCAACCATAAATGGATTGATCATCATCCCCTACAACACATAAATGACGATGCTTTGCTGATAAGAGTGATGCTAATCGGTATTGGATAGGATTTGTATCTTGATACTCATCAATCATGATGTATTGATATCGATCTTGATAACGCTCTAATACTTGAGGAAAGCTCTCAAACAATTCGACACTTAAACTTAAGAGATGATCAAAATCAACTGCATTATAAGCCCTCATACTTGCTTTTAAACGAATATAAACATCCTGTGTAAATTGATCATGCCATGTCTCTGTGCCTAGAGATAGCTTTTGTGGAGTGACCCCTCGATTTTTTGCATCCTGAATCAACGCAAGGGTAGGTGCTAAGGAAGGAAGCTCTCCTTCATGTTGCAGAATATCACGTGCAATTAAATTAATTAATCGTTGTACATCTTGTTCATCATATAAACTAAATTGAGAAGTGTATCCTAAGTGAGAAATGTCCTGTCGCAAAATTTGCATGCAAAAACTATGGAAGGTCGACAAAGTGACTTGCTTAGCAGCTTGCGGAGAAACCAAAGAAGAAAGACGTTCACGCATTTCCTTTGCAGCTTTATTTGTAAATGTGAGGCCTAAAATGGATTTCGGTGAAATTCCTAAATTTTCAATTAAATGAGCCATCCGTAAAGTAAGAACACCTGTTTTCCCACTACCTGCACCCGCTAAAATCAATACTCGACCATGAACATGCTCGATCGCTTTTTTTTGAGAGGCATTAAGAACAAAATGATTTTTTTTCATTAAAATAGAATCTTTAGTTTATATTTTTCCCTGTAGAGAAAAATATAAACTTTTTAAGAAATAGATAGAATATGTATTTAGAATTTAAGCGAAAGTAATACAGTACTTAATTTTGACCTTAAAGCATTTTCGTTGTTTTGATGATGCACTTTTTGCTCAAACAGATTCTGAAAAATTAGTCTTTCTTCTTTTTCTAAGTATTTTAATATTTCAATATACTCCTCATCTTTACATGCAGCTTCTACCCATAATTCAATAGATAGATTCACATTTTTTTCAAATTGCTTATTATTATAAAAACAGAAGGCTAAATAAGATAAACAATAACTTGTAAGATGGTTGTGTATAATCGGATGTGTTAACAAATGAATTGATTGGTTGTATAACCGCTTAATTTCATCATTTTCGTATTCACTAATTAGTGTCAATTGTTCAAATGATTTTTTTAGAATATGAGAAAACTTTGTTACTTTTTCATCATCATTCATGCATTCTTTTTCATAAGCATGTGTAATATAAGATTTTAAAATAAAATTAAAAAATGTTAATATTTGCCTATGATTTAATTCAGATCGATAAATTAAATCAAATTTATCTATCAATCTATCTAAAAAATACAATCTTTTTTGAAGATCGAAACCATCCAACATTTCATCCAATACCGCAAAATTACCTTTAAATGCAGCTTTTGCTAAGAAATTGATTGTCGCTTTACTTCCCTGATTATAAGGATGAGAACTCATATTAAAACAACCTAGTCGGTAATAAATGACGTCTCCGTTACTTTCTTTCTCTGCCAAAGCTTCTAAAATTTTTATTGCACTTTTAATTTTCTGTTCATTTCCAAGATAAACCTTAAAAAAATCAAATAGATGATTGAATACTAAATGTTCTTCATAATGCATTTTGGGTTGGTATTTAGAAAAATCATTAATAAAGTCTAAAATTTCTGATTTATTTTTGATACAAACAAATATTTTTTTTATTAAAGAGTTAATTTCTTTATTCTGATGAGAAATAATAAATGACTTTTTTCGAGGTTTTTTAATGCTTGAAAAATTGAATTTTAATTCAAATTTTGGTTGCGGACTCATATATTCTATATGACTTCGATTAACATCTTGAATATTGACTAAAGATTCTTGCTGGTTAAATGTAGTTAAGGGATTAAGCAAAGGTGAATTATTCAAAGAAATTTGGTTACTAAATGCAGGATAGTTATTAAATGATATTTGATTGTTAACTAGATTATTCATTGGTTGATTACAATTAAACAAATTATGATTATTGTTTTGGTTGTTATAAAATCCAGCTTGATTACTAAAACTTAAATTAGTTAAAGGGTTAGGTGAATAATTTTGATGATTAAAAAAATCAGGATTATCATTAACAATTTGTCTAAAAAATAAAATAGTTTCTGGGCTTAAATTACTTAATTGCGAGTTATTTTGATTCTGAATAGCAGGTAAATTGTTCTGATATGAAGACCTATTATTAAAATTATAATATATATTATTAAAACCTGTATTAAAATTAATATTGTTATTATTACTCATAAAACCTTTAAAAAATTAAAAAATTAATTGGAGTAGACTTAAATTTAGAATTATATAAAAAAAGTAGTTGTTAATGGTAAACATTAACAACTACTATGAAAAGAAAGATTATGCAGATTTTTTTGAAAATCTAGGTCCTGAAGATTGATTAGATTTAGAAGAAAATTTAGGTGAATTAAAACGTTGTTCTTTTGGTTTCTCCTGACTTCTTGGACGAGAACTTCTTGAATCATTACTTCTAGAGGAAGACTCTCTAGATCCATATCTTTTTTCTCTAGGTCTTGATTCATTTCTTTTTCGGAAATCATCTTTTTGTTGGAAAGCACCCAGTCCTATTTCTTCAGGCCCAGCAACAATTTGTTGAGCTAAAAGATAAGATAAGACTTTAGTCGTCACTGTTTTTAAATCAACATCCTTCATTAAATTTAATACATTTTCAGCATTTTCATGTAAGGATTGTTCTAAAATAGTACGAGCTAATTGACGGTGCTTAACTTCTTTCACTTCTTGAAGAGTTGGAATCTCTCCTCTTTCAATACGCGTGCTAAGAATTTTTTCGTAGCGTTGAAAATCTCTCCATTCTCTAGTTGTCACAAGTGTACAAGCGATTCCTTTATTTCCAGCTCTTCCTGTTCTACCAATTCGATGAACATAACTTGCAGGATCAAAAGGCAAGTGGTAATTAAACACGTGTGAAATTTCTGAAACATTTAAGCCTCTTGCTGCAACATCTGTAGCAACTAGAATCCTAATATGGGATCTGAAATTACGGATAACTTCTTCTCTTTGATTTTGCTCCATATCTCCATGTAACCCTCTAACTTGATGTCCAGCCAGAGATAAGACATGAGTCAAACGATCAACGTCTTTTTTCGTGCGGCAAAAAATAACAGCTTTTAAAGGATTTTCCCCGTCAATTAAACGAGCAATCGCATGATCACGTTCTTCTTCGCGAACCATGTAATAAAATTGCTCAATATCTTGATTCGTTGTTTCTTTAGGAGTAACGGAAACAAATAGAGGGTGATTTAATATTTCTTTAGCTAATTGCTGAATAGGCCCTGGCATTGTTGCTGAAAACATAAGCGTTTGACGCTCTTTTGGCAAAAAGCGAAAAATTTGCTTAATATCATCTAAAAAGCCCATGTCCAACATTTCATCTGCTTCATCTAAAATAACAATTGAAGGTTGAAAATTCGGCAACAAGTTTGATTGCAATAAATCTAATAATCTTCCAGGCGTAGCGACTACAACTTGAACGCCGCGTTTAATCGAATCAATTTGCACTTTAGATGATTTACCACCGCAGATAATCGAAGTGCGAATATCTAAATGCTTTCCAAAACGAAAAATTTCATCGCTAACTTGTTTTGCAAGTTCACGTGTTGGAGTTAATACTAAGAATTGTGATCCCGGATTTTGTGCAACCATGTTTAAAGCAGGTAAACCGAATGCTAATGTTTTTCCTGTTCCTGTTTGCGCTTGGCCAATTAAGTCTTTACCATTCAAAATGAGTGGAATTACATCTAATTGAATAGGGCTTGGAGTTATAAAGCCTGCTTCTTGCAAAGCTTGCATAATTTTTTCATCAAGACCAAAGGATTCAAATGTGGGCTGTTTTGTCATTATATTTTCTTATTGTTGAGGCAATTCTTGCCAGTTTTTAGTGAAGTCCTATCTTGATCTTCTTTAAATAAAGGAAATTTCCATAAATTTCCTAAGAAGTCAGTCGCTTGCCTCTCAACAAAAAAATAACACGATAAACTCACTGTCTAATTAAAAAATTAAACATACTGTTTTAATCAATGAACAAAGGCAAACAAATGTAGGATCGAATTAATCCATCAAAAAAATATTAATTATATTAATTGTGAACTATCCGTTTTATTAATGGCAAAAGTGTAACAAATTATAAAATAAGATTTCAAGTTATTTCTAAAAAATGATTTTATTGAATTTAAAGGAGTGATCGGAAAATCGAAAAATTAAAGTAAATATTCGGTTGATTTCGGGTGACATCGCTAGCTCAATATACTCCTTATGGAGTGCGAAGGCCCTGCCTTCGCTTTTTGGTGCCATTTTTTGACTTGATCAATTCAATCTAAGAAGCGCATATAATCATGATATTATTCAAATAGTGAATTGTTCACAAAAAACCATAAAAACCATTGAAACTATAAAAGTGGATATCCCCAAAACCAAAAAAGCGAAGGCAGGGCCTTCGCACTTCACAGATTATTTTGAATTCTTATTTCTTCAACTTATCTTGAATTAGGAATTGGAAAAACCTTCTTTTTCTCTGCTCGATTAATCTCTTCTTCATCTTCAATTTCAGAATCATCATAAGGAATAGCGTAAATATCAGTACTATCTCTTTGATCTATATTGATAACTTTATACTTTTCTTCAGCTGGGGATTGATTTTCAGATTTAGCATTTGAAACAGCTTCAGAAAAAGAAAAATTCAAAAGACTTAAAACAGTCAACAAACCACATGTCAATTTTATCATTAAAATAACTCCTATAAAAAGTTTAATAAAGGAAATATCAAAATTTACGACGACAGTCAAGTTAAAATTCTTATTTGCTAATTAAATCCCTGTTGACTAATCTCCGAAATAAGACTAAAAATCCCTTCTCATGCAGGAGAAATTAAATGATCATCACAGTTTTTTCAATCATTCTTGCTGTTTTATTGGAAATAATGACTCCGGTTTCCCTAACCGTAAACACTTTTTATGTAGCCCCATTGATGATAACGGGCGGAACATTTATTCTTCTTTCTGCTGTCGTTTTACAAACACTGATTCTTACTCCTTTAGGCTTTCTTGAACAAAAACTAGTTCCTAATCTTATGGAAATTATTCGCTTAGATCGACCTTTATACTATGGCAGATTAATTCTTTTTGCTTTTCCATTAATTTCTTATGCATCAGCTGTTCTTGTTCTTGAAAATATTCGTTATCAAAACTGGTTATTTCTTGTTTGGCTTGTATTTTTCGGTATTTCTTTAGACTTAATACGCGATTCATGGGAAAGAATTACTCGTTTTTTAACTCCTTCATATGTCGTGAAAAAAGTTGCGGACCAAGCCATTAAATCCGTTCAGGAAGAAGAAGACGAGCTTCTTTGGCATCACATCGATAGTCTTTCAGAAATTGGTTTACAAGCTGTAGAAAGAAATAAGCTAGCTTTAGGAACACAAACTTTACAAGCCTTTCCTCCGATTATGCATGCTTTTTTTGATTCATCAAAAAGTATTAGTCATCAAAATCATGATCAAGAAGTTAAAAATGAAACAGGAAGAGATGAGGCAAGCTATACAATATTCTATTTATTACAAAGATTAGAGCTCATTAATGACAGAGCGCTTAAAAATAGATTAGAAACAGTTTGCAGACAAATGATCATGGTGTTAGGAAAAATCATTATTTATGCAGCCAATTATGACATCACAATGGTGAGTTTCCCTGTCCATTTCTTATCGAAATTTGGGCTTAAAGCCCAACAGCACCATTTTGATGAAGTTGCAATGCTAACGATTAGCACCCTACTTGAAATTTCGAAAACTATTACACAAGATGTGGATGTCACTTATTCTGAATTAAAAGAATCCTTTCAGGCTATTCTTAATGGCCTCGATGCTCTTGCTAAAGAAACATTCAGAAAAAATAAACACATGAATATTAGTGTTTTAGTTCAACCATTTTTAGATATTAAAGAGTTTTTCTCGACTCCAAAAATGATCAAGCATCGAGACACCCCATTTATTGTTCAAGAAATTGATCGTATTGTAGAAGAATATCGTGTCCTTGACCAAGTGGTTAATGCAATTCCACCCTTTTCAGAAATTGAGACCCCTTAATCACAAGTCATTTAATTTTAGCACTTTAATCAAGAATAACTTAAATCAGATTACCATTCGTTGTTATCTTTTTTTTTATCGTTATATCGTTATATCGTTTCTATCGTTAATTTTGTTTCAAGACTCACGTTTTTGAAAGTACAATTAACGATGAAAACGATATAACGATATAACAATAAAACAAAAAAAGTATCATGTATTTATGAATCATTGTTAGATAAACCGAACAAACAAGGCGCTTCAATAATCAATTCTGTTTTCAAAACAGGGTGTTCAATGACTAATTGTCGATGATGTAAAGTAATGGTATTTTCTTTAAAAGAATAAGAACTCTTATATTTTTTATCTCCAACGATTGGACAGCTGATATGTGATAATTGTGAACGAATTTGATGATATCGTCCTGTTTCTAATTCAATTTCAATTAAAGTGAATGAATTTTGCTTTTCCTTAACGCGATAATGTAATCTACAGAGTTTAGCATCCTTATCTTCTTTGGAAACTACCCGAGCACAATAATCATCATGGAATAAATAATGCTCTAAAGTACCTTCTTGACTAGGTAAAGCCCCTTCAATTAATGCCCAATAAATTTTTTTTGTTTGTTTTGCTCTAATTGATGCGTTTAATCTCGAAAGCGCTTTACTCGTTTTCGCAAAAACAACAATTCCACTAACTGGCTTATCTAATCGATGAATAGCTTCTAAAAATACGTTTCCAGGTTTTTGATATTTTTTCTGTATCCAATCCTTAGCTTGTTTTTCTAAACTATCCTGCTCTGTTCCACTTGGCTGAGTTAATAAACCCGCAGGTTTGTTGAGAATTAATAAATGATTATCTTCATATAAAACTTCAATGCATGAATTCATCACAAATGCCTATGATTTTTTTTGACGTTGGCGCGATACTTCATATAACAATAATGTTGTCGCCATTGCGACATTCAAAGAATCTGCAACACCTCTCATTGGAATCTTCACCTGAAGATCAGATTCTTTCATCCATTGCTCAGAAAGACCCAATTGTTCGGTTCCAACGGCAATTGCAATAGGACCCGTTAAATCAATTTCTGTAAATTCATGTTTTGCATGTGGTGTAGCAGCTAAAATCATAATGCCTTGATTTTTTAACCACTCTAAAGCCTCTTTACCTTGAACTTCAACTGTAGGTACAGTGAATAAAGTTCCGACACTAGCTCGAACAACATTAGGATTATACATATCCGTGCAACGGTCAGCGACAATTAATCCTGTTGCCCCTACGGCGTCTGATGAACGTAATATTGTTCCTAAATTCCCTGGCTTTTCTATCGATTCGGCAACAACGTAGAGAGGGCAAACATCATTTTTTAATTCATTTAACGACAATTTTCGTTGAGGGGCTATGGCTAATAATCCATCGGGCCGATCTCTATAAGAAATCTTTTTAAAGACTTGGTCTGAGCAGAAGAAAACTTTAGCCCCAAGATTTCTCACTCGTTTTATTAATGCTTGTTCGTTGCTACCTAAGAAAAAATGTTCACATACAAATAAAAAATCTATCTTCCATCCCGCATCAACAGCCCTCAATAATTCTCGATAGCCTTCAATTAAAAATTGTTCAGTGCGATCTCTTTCAGGACGATCTCTTAAGTGAATCACTTGCTTAACTTTAGGGTTTTGAATGCTCGTAATGTCTAATGCATCCATTAATTCGTTTCCCATTTTGCATAAGTTCCACTTGGTAATTCAAACACAGAAGAATTTCCTGATAATGTCATTTCTCCTGAAGTTATTTTTCCGTTTAATCCAGTCATTGTTTGCGTCAATAAATGTTGCATTGCAAGAGGAGTAAAGCCTGGAGTGTGACAAGAAAACATTAAAAATAGTGGATTTGAAGATAAAAGTTCTCGACATTGATTTAATAAAGGAATGATGTCATCTTCAATTTTAAAAACCTCTCCTTTAGAACCACGACCAAAGCTAGGTGGATCTAAAATAATTGCGTCATATTTTGAGCCTCGTTTGATTTCACGCATTAAAAATTTCTTTACATCCTCAACAATCCATCGAATCGGTGCATTCTCTAACTTATTTAATACAGCATTTTCCCTTGCCCAAGCGACCATTCCTTTTGATGCATCCAGATGACACACAGAAGCTCCTGCAATAGCAGCAGATAAAGTGACTCCGCCTGAATAAGCAAATAAATTTAATACATTAGGTTTGAATGTAGATGAACTATAAGATTTAATTTTCGTTTGCATCCATTCCCAAAAATTTTTTTGCTCAGGAAAAATGCCTAAATGACCAAATTCGGTGGGACTCATTTTAAATTTAACTCCAGCCACTTCAATATTCCAAATATCTGGTAAGGGACGTAATGACGTCCATTTACTTTCTTGATCTCTAGAAAAAATAGCGTCAGCCTTATTCCATTCTTGTTGAGATAGTTGCGGCTTCCAAACAGCTTGCGCACAAGGTCTTGAAATTAAATAGGGACCAAATCTTTCGAGCTTACGCCCTTCTCCGCTGTCAATCAATGCATATTCATGCTTATTTATCATATTAATCCTTATTGATAATTTAAAATATTCTAACAAAACATAATCCAATTTACAAAAGAAATTTTAATTAAAAAATTCTTTATTACATTCATAGTAAACAATTCTTTTTGATTTCTTTAATTAAAATAAATTTCATAAACATCTGCCAATAAATACCTTGAGATAAAACTTTCTTTTTATTAATCTATTAAAACGCGGAATATTTTTTGAATTCAATAATAATTAATTCTATTAACTCAGCGTTTTTAATTTTTAATTTTTAATGTGGCATGAAATTTGCATTTCTAAATCAATAGTGCCACTTCTTATTATGGAGGTTATATGAGATTAAAACGTCAATCGCTTACCCTACTGATAGTTTTGTTGGGTATTCTACTCATGATTATTTGGATCCCAACCAATAAAGCCATTGTGAGTCCAGGAGAAGTTCGAGCTGCAATGGATATTGGATCTGGAGCAACCAATATTATTGTTGCTAAAGTAGACCCAAAAACAGATAAAATCATTGCAAAAATTTATTCTAAATCAATCGCAGTTCCTTATCAAAAACACCTGGAAAGCTCAACTGACAATACTTTTGATCAAATAGTTATGGATCAAGGCATAGAAGCAATCAAAGCTCTTAAGCAAGTCGCAAATGATTATCAAGCAAAAAAAGTGATTGCAGTAGCTACTGCAGCATTTAGACAAGCAGCAAATGCTGAACAATTTGCAAAAAAAATAGAAGCAGAAACAGGAGTTCAAGTTCGGATCATTAATCAAGATGAAGAAGGAATTTTAGCTTTTAGAGGTGCACTTGCTCTGACTACAGCTAACCCTGAAAACACAATTGTTTGGGATATTGGTGGAGGAAGTATGCAATTAACTTCCCTTTCTAAAGAAGGAACATACCTTGTTGAAAAAGGAAAAACAGCATCTATACCTTTTAAAAACGCTGTAATTACTCAGATAAAACACCAAGATATTCAATCTGTGCAAACACCTAATCCAATGACAAAAGAAGAAATGCAATCTGCTGTTAAACTTGCTTCAACTAAAGCAAAAGAAACAGATCAAGCAATTATCACAAAATTAAATGATCCACAAACTACCGTATTATCTGTTGGAAATTTATTTAATTATGGTGTGAAACCGATTGTAGATAACAAAGTAATTAAAATAGATGCGCTTGAAAATGGTGTCTTTGCATTGGCAGGAAAAACGGATGAGCAACTCGGTAAAGGTTCATTATCCGAAGTTGCGGTGACTAATCCCCTTTTAGTCTTAGGATATATGAAGGGATTAAATATTCACCAAACTGAAGTTGTAGATGTCAATAATGCAGACGGAGCATTAACATATCCTGCATATTGGAATTAGCCTTATCTATTTCATATTTAACCTCTTGTCTGGAGTACGATGAAAAGTCATCGTACTCCTTTATTTTTTCCATTGACTAATAATCCTCTTTAATCTAAAAATAATGTTTCTTTTACTCTATGTAACACTTTTAGTTATATGGATTAACATGGCGATCATAGCTCAGTTGGTTAGAGCGCTGGTTTGTGGTACCAGAAGTCGCGGGTTCGAGTCCCGTTGTTCGCCCATTTTTTCTTTCCTTCAATGATTTCACAGAATGAATACATGGCAAGCATTTCTTTTAGGTCTAGTTCAAGGTTTTACTGAATTTCTTCCTGTTAGTTCGTCGGGTCACCTCGCGTTAGGACAATATCTTTTAGGTTTTAATGAATTACATCACTTTCTTCTTTTTAACATTGTCTGTCATCTAGGAACTTTATTTGCGATACTTCTCATCTTTTTACCGCAAATTAAAGAATCTCTTTCTATAAAATCAGAATTATTTCGAAATATTTGTTTAGGTACTCTTCCACTTTTTCCCTTGGTTTTCATAATAAAACCTCTTAAAGAAATTTTATCAAAGCCTGAAATTCTTGGCCCTTGTTTTATAATCACCTCTGCTTTACTTTTTATAAGCTTCTATTTTCGAATACCCTCTCAATTTTCGAATACCCAAAAATCGTGGAGAGATCCGTTAACGATTGGCTGCTTTCAAGCAATAGCAATTTTTCCTGGCATTTCTCGAAGTGGAGCAACAGTTTCTGCAGCTCGATTACTTTCTTGGCCGAAAGAAAAAGCGCTACAGTTTTCTTTCATTTTGGCAATTCCTGCAATTTTAGGGGGTACAATCCTTGAAAGTTGGCAGGTTATAAAAGCTGGTTCAAGTATTCATACTCTTGAAATTAGCTGGACCATTTATGCTATTGGATTTTTGACTTCATTAATCTCAGGTTATTTTGCACTTCGACTATTGATTCGAATGATGATTCATGATAAATGGAATTATTTTGCTTGGTATTGTCTTATCTTAGGAGTCATGACGACAATTTATTTTAATTATTAAAGGTGGAATGGCTTCAAAACAAAAAAAATTAAAAAAAAAAGAAAAGACTAGTTCTAAACCAATTGAATTAATCACTAGAGAATCAAAAGGTTTTTTACTTTTATCATTTTCCATTTTATTATTCCTAAGCCTTTTAAGTTATGCCATTGATCCTCAAGCCAAAAATTTATTGGGTTTAATGGGTCACACTTTTGGCTGGACTTTGCATGCGCTTCTTGGGTTAAGCAGCTATCTTTTTGTACTATATTTAGGGTGGATTAGCTGGCGCCTTCTTTTTTCAAAACCTTTAAATGTTTTATGGTTAAAAAATCTTTACGTAATTATTGCTATAAGTTCTTTCTGTTTACTTTTAAGCTTAATCGAAAATGATTTCCCTTCTTTCAGTCAACTTATTGGCAATACATTTTATCCCGGCTTATGGAAACAACATTTAAAATATCATTTAGGAGGAGCCCTCTTTTTTTATATTTATAAAGACATTCCTTCTTTTAATTTACATCATATTTTCAATACTGTAGGTGCGTCATTAATTTTCTCTAGTACTTTTATTGCCAGTATCATTTTTCTATTTAAAATTCGTCTCGATTACCTTTATTCAAAATGCATTGAAGCCATAAAGTCAGGTATTGCTAGAGAAAGAGCTCAAAGAGAACTTTGGAAGGCTTCTAAAGAAGCTCAGATTCAAGAAAAACAACTTCTTGAAGAAAAGTCTATCGAACCACAAAATAAAGCTAAAAATGAACCCGAAAGTGATTTTTTACGATTTGTTAAGTTAAGAATTCCTACTAATCTTGAAGAAAGTCAAATAAAACCCACCTCTGCACAAGTACCTTCGGATATGTTAGCCATTCATCCTGAAAAGAATTTAAAAAATCGACCTTCAATTTCAAGAAAAGAACAAGATGATGAAGAAGCCGAAACACAAATTTTAAAAAACAACCCAATTATACCCCAAAAAAAGAACGATAATATTTTATCAATGATTCAAGAAGATGGTCGAGAAGCCTTTAAACAACCTTCTGATCATATTCAGCAACAAGATTTTGAAAAAATTAAAAAAAGAGAAGCTGCATTAGCTGCACAAATAGTTCATAATGGAGATTTTACAAATTATGTTCTCCCTCCCCTTTCTCTTTTAACTAGTCCAAAAATTGTAGATCAAACGTCCATCAAGAAAGATCTCAAAAGACAGGCTGAAGTGTTAGAAGAAACACTTTTGAGTTTTGGAATTGAAGCAAAAGTAGGTCAAATTAATTGTGGACCAACAATTACTTCTTTCGAAGTGCACCCCGCAATTGGAGTAAAGGTACAAAAAATTAAAAGTTTGGACAATGATATTGCGTTGAATATGGAAGCAAAGTCCATTCGTATTATTGCTCCAATCCCCGGTAAAGCTGCAGTCGGTATTGAAGTTCCCAATTCTCAACCGCAAGAAGTTTCCTTTAAAGATACTTTATTAGCTTACCAACAACGCCCTCAAAAATTCAATGTCCCCATTTTATTAGGTAAGGCTGTCAACGGGGATTATGTGATGAGCGATCTTACAAAAATGCCACATTGTATTATTGCTGGAGCTACTGGATCTGGAAAATCTGTTTGTATAAATACGATTGTGATGTCGATTGTATTAAATTGTAAACCCGATC
>JAUXSJ010000108.1 GCA_030679615.1 Parachlamydiaceae bacterium
TTCATGAAATCAAAAATAATTCCTTTAATTTTTTAAAAGTATATTTTTGGGATAATCCTGCGTTTGATGGTGGGGGTGATGGAATCACAAGAGAGTGCTTAAACATTCTCTTTAGGAAAATTTCCGAACATTATTCTTTAAAAACCAATATTCCTCAATTCTCTAGGGATCATGAAGTAAATTTCATTAATTTAGGTGTAATATTATATTTTCTTTTTAGAAATTTAGTCACTATTAGTCAAAATCCAGTGAAAAATGTCCCTAATTTCCCTGTTGGACCAGTTTTTAAAGACAATTTTTTTGAAGGCCTTTTTCTTTTTACTAAAGAAGAACTAAATGATTCTTTTTTAAACATAAGTAATGAAAGAATTTTTGAGATTTGCCTTCAATTTTTTAATAAAGATCCTCAATTTATAAAATTAAATCATTTATTAAATTGGGATGAAACGAGTGGATCTGCTCTACCAAACCTTGATTTCATCAATGAACTTCTTCTTGCAGAGATGATTGATAAACCATCAGGATTGGAAGAAGATGCCATTAACTTTAACTTGCTACTTAAACACAAAACATTTTTTCAAGATTCAATTAAATCAGAATTTATCAATACACAAAAGGGACAACTCCAAACTTTATTTTCTATTGCAAAAGGACTTACATTATATCCTCAATATAATGAAAGGTTTTGGGATGTAATTAGTCCAGCTCGATTCAAAGAAATCATTGTAGGTGTAGAATTTTGCCGTAACAAACTTAAAGAATTTTTACATTTCAAACCAAATGTACCTACAGACGTTCAGGAATTTTTCATTGATTTTGTTGATCGAAGAAATGAAGAAGATTTAAAATATTTTTTAACGTTCGTAACTGGGTCAGCGACTTTACCTTATAAGAATATCCAGATAACAATGGTTGATGATCTTACTGGTGATCAAATCAGGGTTCTTAGTTGTCATCATTTTATCGATATTCCAAAACATTTAACTATAAGTGAAATTGAAATAAACATTGAACATTGGATCAATGAAATGAAAAATAAAAAATAATTATTCTGTTATCAACCATCGACGCATAAAATTACAGGATAAACAAGATTAGACAGGATGTGTAGGAAAGGGACACTGATTCCCAATCCTACACATCCTGTCTAATCTTGTTTATCCTGTAATTTTATGCGTCCTTGAGGCTTCAACAACAGCAATTACTACTTTGCTTTAGCCTGCTCAAATCGTTTTTCAACATCCTTCCAATTGATAATTGACCAAATTTGTTTTACATAATCTGCTCGAACATTTTTGTACTGTAAATAATAAGCATGTTCCCATACATCAATCCCTAATAAAGGAACTAACCCTTTAGTTGTTAACGGGTCTTGATTTTCACAAGTTGCTAAGACAAGACGATTAACCGATTTATCATAACCTAACCAAGCCCAACCTGAACCCTGTATCGCATTCGCTTTTGCGCTCATTTGCTCAATTAACTTATCTAAAGATCCGAAATCTCGATTAATCGCTTCAGCTAAAGCACCCTCTGGAGGAACGCCTCCTTGTTTATCTTTAGGAGCTAAATTTGTCCAAAATATAGAGTGATTGAGATGACCCCCGCCATTAAATTTAATGGCTTGAAGTAAACCACTCATTGCTGAAAGATTATTATTTGCCTGAGCTTCAGCATATTGTTTCAATGCGTTATTTAAATTATTCACATAACCTTGATGATGCTTTGTATAGTGAAGAGTCATAATTTCAGTACTGATCACTGGCTCTAAAGAACCAAAATCATAAGGGAGCGGTGGCAATTCGTATTGATGGACATTTGATTGGTCTTTAGCATTCTGATTCATAAATCTCCTTTTATAAAATTTCTGTATTTTCCGTTTTCATATATTTAGATTTTCTAAAACCATTGTGACGAAAAAAGAAAAAATAGGCAAGTTTTCGAAATTAAGTTCTTGATTTTTTTAAAATTTTTTCTATATTACAAATATATTTCATTTAAAAAAAAAGGAGTTAACCATGACTAAACATTTATTAGTGATTTCATCCTTATGCATTTTATTTTCAGCTTGTGAAAACAATAAAACAGTTGTTCAAAATGATAGAAATCAACCTGTCATTGAAAAAACAAATGAAACAGAGGAAGATCGTTCAATTACAAATCGTATTCGCGAAGCAATTTCAAGAGATACAACATTAACAGATTCACGATCCATTCAAGTAAGCACTTCAAACGGTACAGTAACACTAAAAGGCACAATTGCTAATGACAGTGAAAAAAATGATCTTACAAGAAAGATAAAAGGAATGCACGGTGTTAAAACTGTTGATAATCAATTAGAGGTAAATCAATAACAGATTAACAAATTAAAATTGAGATAAAAAAATGATGAAAATGACTTTTTGCTTAATAGCATCGTTTAGTTGTACCTTTCTTTTTGCTCAGCATGATCCTGAAAATGATCTTAATGCAAGTCATTCTCATCATCATCACCATCACCACCATAAACAGTGTCGAGGACCTCAAGGACCAGCTGGTCCAGCAGGCCCAGCTGGCTCGCAAGGTCCTCAAGGAATTCCAGGTATCACAGGCCCTACAGGAGCTACTTTAGGCACAGCAGGAACTACAGGAGCTACAGGCGCAACAGGCACTACGGGTGTAACTGGACCAACAGGGGCAACGATTGGTGTGACGGGAGCAACCGGAGCTACTGGTGCAACTGGGGCTAGTGGAGCGACAGGCGCTACTGGAGCAACTGGGATTACAGGAGCAACTGGACCGACTGCTGCAATAACATCTGGTTTTGCTTCAATATATGGAATACCTGGCCCAACAGGAATAGTTGTTATAGGAGATGCAAATCCTCTTGTATCTATTGATAATGCGAGTGGTGGAACAGGTGCTGGAGTGTTTCTAACAGCAGAAGATCCTAATAATAATGTTGTCTTTACCAATAATCAATTTTTTTTAAGTTTACCTCCTCCAAATTTTTATCGCATTACTTACGGTGTATCTGCCGTAACAAGTGGAATTTTTAGAGTGACCACTCCAGGCTTAAATCCTATCCCGGGAACAGTTCTGAATGTCGCAGGCACTTCATCTATGCAAACCATTTCCACTATTTGGGAACATACTAATCCTATAGATACTAATTTAAACCTTAGATGTTTGCCTACTGACGGTAGTTTGATACTTGGAGTTACTGGACCTACAGGATCCACACAAGAACTACTTTATATGCAGGTAGAATTACTACAAATGTAATGTAATGATCAAAAAATACCTTAGGGCATGTTTTCATGCCCTAAGGCTTGTACGTAAATTATTTTCTTATTCGAAATGTCGCTTCAGATAAAAACCTGTCTAATCCTAGCTCCAACGCTTCGACAAGTCGAAGCTTAGGAAAGCGGTGACAAGTCCTTACAGGTAGACACATCTTTTTATTCACAACACTTAACGTATTTTGCAAAACAATAATTGATTTTCTGTAGTCCGATAGAACGTTACTTCTCGAAAACAATTTAACGCAGAGGCGGGGAGACAGGGAGACAGGAAGACGCAGAGAAAAACGTTTATAATTATATTGGTTAAATGTTCTTCTCTGTCTCCCTGTCTCCCCCGCCTCTGCGTTAAATTGTTTACG
>JAUXSJ010000122.1 GCA_030679615.1 Parachlamydiaceae bacterium
AAAGATGGTTCTTACATTGTAATGAACATTCCGGAAAAACAATATATTTTGCATAAAGGTGCTAAAGTTCTTTATGTTGGAGTTGCTGATAAAAAAACAGTCATGAGCATCGTTTATCATGATCCAAAGAAGAAATTGACATATGTTAAGCGATTTATTGTTAGTCAGTTTATGTTAGAAAAATTGTATCGATTTGTTGAAGAGGGGATGGTAATAGATTTTATCACGACGGATTTAACAGGGTCATTTGAATTACAGTTTGTTCCAATGATTAAACAACGTGTGGCGACAGCTAAAATTCAAATTGAGGATTTTTTAATCAAAGGTGTTTCTGCTAAAGGTGTAAAAGCATCTCCAAGAGAAGTTAAGAAAATCGTTAAAATTCAATCCAAGGGTTAGTTAAGTGAAAATCGAGGTTAAACCTCATCATAATAGAAAAGAATTATTCATTATTTATATTGATGGAGAACCTTGGAGAGAAATTCACTCAACAATTTTTGGTAAACATCCAAAATTTTCTTCAGTGCAAAATCAAGAACAATGGGAAAATTTTTTTCATTCTTACGAATACAAGCGCGTGAAGGGTTATGTCACTTGGCGCTTGTCATCTTTAAGTTACCATTCTGAACAACTTGAAAAGTTGTTAAGAGAAAGATTAGTTCCTCTTGATTTAATTCAACAAGTTATTCAAGAACATAAAGATATAGGTGCATTGGATGATGATTTGTGGATGCAGCGATTTTTGCAACAGCAACAAAAAAAATACGGATTAAAACACATCATTCAAAAATTGTATGCTAAAGGATTTTCTCGTGAAACGTTAGAAACAATTTCTCAAAGTTCAGATGATGGAAGTGATCAAGCACAAGAATTAAACGTGATTAAAAAGTTGTTGATAAGTCGTTATCGCTCTAAAGATTTGACACAATATAAAGAAAAACAAAAAGTGATCGCTTCTTTGATGCGAAAAGGTTTTTCATATGATTGTATTAAAGAGGCGATGAGAGATGTTGACTCCTAAATGATTTTGTAATTTTGTTTTGCAACTGTGAGCCATTGGGGTCTGGCTTGTGATTTGTAATGGAGATAATGAATTTTATAAAAAATTTTGTATAAATCACAAATCACAAATCACAAATCACAAGCCAGACCCCAATGAATCCAATTCATAAATCATATACTTGATACCAATGATTCCATAAATCGTTTGAATGCTCACGCGGTACTTCTTCATTTGATTTCCCTACATCCTCAGAATAATTACAAGCTTAACAAGCTTTGAATGAGCTCTGGAGATAGAAAAAACAAAAAGCTTCATTCCGAAAAATGAAGCTTTTTATTTGATTTATGAAAAATTTAATTCCATAAAAGAATATTAATATTACCCAAAAAAATAACAGAATTTAAAAAACCATTAAAGAATAATGATTTATTAATTTCATTAAAGTTTATTTTCGTTCTATATATATCTATTTGAGCAATCTTTACTTAATTAAAAGTGATAAATATAAATCAAATTTTTTGATGTTTTAATGATTTTATTATAATTTTTTAAATGGAATCGATGTTGTCCTTTTTGAATCATAAAACAATTTACCAATAGTTACAACCGCTTCACTATGAGCTTTTTCTGGATTAATAAGTGCTTCATAAAATGTATCAAGAGTTAAGCCACGTTCGGCCAATTGATTTATTATATTATCAAGATCGTCAGGATTCATTCCATTAGGAAAATATAAATTTTTACCATATTCGTTTTTATAAAAATTTATAGATTCATTAAATTTTTCTATTTCTTCTTGAGATAAGATTTGATCAGTTGAATACTTATTAACCAATTCTAGTGATTGGTGACTGTGGTGTGAAAACAAATTAAATTTCTCTTCACTTACTTGAACTTCTTCTCTATTTTCTATTAAGCAATGTTTAACACTTCGTGTTTCCTCATTAAGAGCGGGTTGCATTAAAAAATATGTTAACAAGTCAAATAAAATGTTTTGAGGATCATATTTTTTTAAAATTTTAATTGTGTATGACCTTAAGTTTTGGACGTCTGTATCATTTAAGGTTATTGCTTTTTTATATAAATTATTTATTTTATCACTAGATTTAATTTTTTTTTTATCATAAGAAACAAGTAGGTAATTAGCAAGTAAAGTATTATAAACGTTTAATTCGTTTAAAAATTTTTCTTTATTATCTTTTTCATAAAGTGTTTCTAAACGATTAATATATTTGTTATCGATTGAACCCATTTCAAACCTCTTTTTTAATTTTAATTATTGAAAGTATAAGGAGAATAGTTTTGTTGAGAATTAAAATCAAATAAATATAATTAAAATAAATAATTAATTGGTTTTTTTTAGTTATTAAAATTTTATTAATTATATAGTAAAAGTTTTTATTTTATCTAAAATAAATTTGTATAATTGTAGCCCTTCAGGCTGTTATTTTATTTTCAATTTACCCTGGGCGATGTCCTGGGCTGTTGCAATTTAAGCCTTTTAGGCTTATTTGTTTTAAAAACTTTGTAATTAAAGAGT
>JAUXSJ010000125.1 GCA_030679615.1 Parachlamydiaceae bacterium
GAACATTTAAATAATATAATTATAAACGTTCTTCTCTGCGTCTCCCTGTCTCCCCGCCTCTGCGTTAAATTGTTTTCAAGGAGTAACGGCTATGCTCAGTAAATTACTTAACATTATTGGTTTACAAAAAAATTGTTAATCAATGTTGTTGTTAACAAAAAGATGTGTCCATCTGTAAGGGCAGGGCCCTCGCACTCCAAAAGGTATGATGAAGGCATAGCAATTGAATAAAAAAAACCTAAAGTCGAGTCTGTGAAATCGGTTAACCGCAAAAAATCATTAATATTCATTGTGGTAAAAATTTAATTCATTTAATCAATTTGACTAAATCTAAAGAAAATCAAGATTAAAATGATCTCATTCATTATAATAGCAAAAAAGAAACAATAAATATTATTGGAGAATTTATGCGATTTATCTTTAACTTTATTTTTTTCGGAATTCTTTTTTATTTAATTTATCTCTTTTTTCCAGATGCCTTTCATAAGCTTGTTTCGTGGGCCGATCAAATTTATGCTTTTTTTAGAGACCTAACCATGCAGATCATCGAAAAGTTTAATGAGCGTAGTACTTGAAGAAAAATTAAAGCAATACTTTGGTTATAATGCCTTTAGGCAGTATCAAAAAGAAATTATTGATGCAGTCATGGAAAAAAAAGATGTATTAGCCATCTTACCAACCGGGGCAGGAAAATCCTTATGTTATCAGCTGCCTGCTGTCATATTGGAAGGAACGGCTATAGTCATTTCTCCTTTGATTTCTTTAATGCAAGATCAGGTTGTATCTTTATTTAAAAATGATATTCCAGCTGCTTTTCTCAATAGTAGCCTTTATTATCAAGACATTCAAAATATTCTATCTAAATTATCTGATTATAAACTTTTATATGTTGCTCCTGAACGATTTTCAGACCCACAATTTTTACAGCGTTTGAAGGAATCGAATATTTCCTTTTTTGTTATCGATGAAGCGCATTGCATTTCTCAATGGGGTCATGCTTTTCGAAGCGAATACAGAAAATTAATGATATTAAAAGAAAATTTTCCTCAATGTCCTGTGATTGCTTTAACAGCCACTGCTACTCAAGATGTTGAAAAAGATATTCTTTCGCAACTTAAAATGAAAAATCCAATTTTAGTAAAGGGAAGTTTTGATCGACCCAACTTAACTGTAAGTATTACAACTAAAGCAAATGTTAATGATCAAATTTTTGCATTTCTAAAGAAACAACCTCAAGGTTCAGGAATCATTTATGCTTCAACAAGAAAAGCTGTTGATCAAACTTATGAAGAATTAAAGTTTCATGGTTATTCTGTGCAACGCTATCATGCGGGTCTTTCAGATAAAGACAGGTCAAATGCGCAACATGCTTTTCTTCATGACCAATCCTCATTAATGGTGGCAACTGTAGCTTTTGGAATGGGTATCCATAAACCCGACGTGCGTTTTATTATGCATATTAATATGCCGCGTTCGATTGAGCAATATTATCAAGAGATCGGAAGAGCAGGTAGAGATGGACTTCCAGCTGAATGTTTAATGATTTATAGCTCTCAGGATATTGTTCTTTATAAAAAATTTCATGGAGAAGTTACAGATCCTGTTGTGATTGGTCAAATGAATCAAAAAGCAGAACAAATGTATCGTTTATGCATTTCTAACGATTGCAGAAGAAAAGAAATTTTAAAATATTTTGGAGAAAGACTCGCATTACTAAACTGTAAAGGATGTGATAACTGCTTAGAAGATTCTCAAGAAATTGAGGGGCTGGAAATCGCCCAAAAGATTTTATCATGCGTGTATCGTCTTCGTCAAAATGTTGGGATGCGAATGTTAATTGATGTATTAAGGGGATCCAAAAATCAACAAGTCGTTTCAAGAAATTATCACGAGTTGTCAACGCATGGATTATTTTCGAATATTTCCGAACAAGAAATTCGTTTTTACATCGATTCTCTTCTACAGATGAATGTTTTAATGTCGACTGGGGGGGAATATCCTGTTATTAAATGGACTGATCAATCTCGCGCTGTCATTGATGGTCAACAGCCGATTTATTTTAAAAAGAGATCTTTCAGCAAACCTGCTGTAGAAAAAAAAGATGCAAAACAATTATTAGAACAAAAAGAAAAAGTAACTCTGCATTATAATCAGGAATTGTTTGAGCAATTACGTGCTTTACGCTTTTCGATTGCCAATCTTGAAAATGTTCCGCCTTATGTTATTTTTAGTGACCGTGCTCTTCAAGAAATGGCCGTTTTTTATCCGCAAAATCAGCAGGAATTTACGCGGATCAACGGGGTTGGTCCTGCTAAATGGATAAAGTATGGAGAGCAGTTTATTGAAGCTCTCAAGCCATATGCTAAACAAAAACAAGAAGTGAAAAGAGAGCCGAAAGAGGCTCTTCAAAGAAGTCAATCTAAAGATGAAACCATTCGTTTATTTCAAGAAGGGTATAGCTTAGAACAAATTAAAGAAATTCGTCAATTGACTGTAGGGACATTGGTGACACATATAGCAGAAGCTATTGAAGAGGGAAGGGATCTAGATTTGACAACATTGGTTTCACCTGAAAAAAAATTAATGATACAAAAAGTCATTGAAGAGATTGGTTTCGAAAAATTAACACCCATCAAAGAGCGATTACCAGAAGACATCACATATAATGAAATTCGCCTTGTCGGTGCATTTTATAGACGGCAATAACCTCATATCCACCTCATTACGTAAAAAATTACAGGATGAGCAGGATAAAGACAAGATGAACAGGATAGGGTTGTTATTCTAGAACGGAATTTATTTAAACCCTTTTAACGCAGAGGCGGGGAGACGGGGAGCCGCAGAGAAG
>JAUXSJ010000111.1 GCA_030679615.1 Parachlamydiaceae bacterium
ACTTTAAGTATCTCTGATCAAAAATTATTAATAAAAAAACTTAAATTAGCTGCCAATTTGAATCATGCAGATGCTTTATATCAATTAGGAGCATATTATAGGAGAGAAAACAAGAAAATAAATAGGTACGGATTAGAAAAATATATAAAAATTTTCGAACAAACTTTAAAAATCGACCCAAATCATTTTAAATCCAAGCTAAGAGTAGGGGCAAATCTAATTGTATCAAATGACAATTTAGAATTAGCACAACAATACCTTTTTGATGTTGCTACGGAAGGGATAAAACAACATAGAATTGCTACAAAAGCACTAGGTATACTCGCGTACCATTTTAAAATATTAAAAAGTCAATTTGATAAATCAAAACAAAATTTAGATAAACTTTCAACTAACTTACCGATTACAAAAAATTTAGACTCTATTAAAGAATATTCTAGCGAAAAGAAAATAAATGAATGGTGTAGCCATTTTATTGATTATATAAATTTACCTATCCACGCTCAGATTAAAACTGCTAATGAGAATTTATACAGGGATTCCAAAAAATTTGAATCTCTAAAACAAAAACTCCTTTGTATATATAAACAACATATTGCTGAGGGCATTGTTAGTGCATATCATTCATTGGCAAATTTAATTGAATATGGATATCTTGATCAGATTTCTGTCGAAAAAACTCCTTTTGAATTACATTTGACTGTTGCGAATTTAGGTTATTTTAAATCTTTTTTACCAGTAGCATGGCATTATTTAGAAAACAATGACCCAAAAGCAATCGATTGGTTAAATAAAATAGTCGAATACGATTTTGATGCTTCATCAAATCAGTATAAAACTGATCCTTCTAAATGCAAACTCACCAAACAGGATTATGAAGAGGATTTGAGATGGGCTATGGAAAAATTAAATGATTTAAATAAAGAAGAATAAAATCTAAATATTCTTTGAATCGCTCTTCGAGCTCTATGTCTTTTTTTATCGTATTCCCACAGTTCCTTCGTCACTGTGGGCTGAAATGGGAGTCGTCCTGCGGACTCTTGAACATATTAAAAAAATACTTATAAAATTAAGAGAATCTTTGCATCTTTGCATCTTTGTTCTAGAGTCCGTAGGACGACTCCCATTTCAGCCCACAGTGACGAAGGAACTGTGGGAATACGATAAAAAAAGATATAGAGCTCGTCAGAGCGATTCAAAAGCTACTAAAAATCAATCGCATACGATACGATAAGTACAGTAAGTGCAGCTCATTTATGTAAAGTATTTTTTATCGTGATACGTATGCCTGCCTATCCTGTTATTTTTAATTGTCTTAATAATTATCTTAGTAAACTATTCTCTAACTTTTTACGTTGCAGACTACCTAATCAATTCAACATTAAAGTTGGATCTTTACTTTATGGGTAATAGGATGGGGTGCCCTGCCTTCGTTTTTTTCAATAGAGAATAATGGTAATACGGTGTCATTTTCGACTCAATCAGTTCAGTCTATAAACTGCATTGTGGATATCCAGATCAAGAAAAACATCAATTAAATAATTTTTTTAAATAAAAAAACACAAAATTTAATTGCTGTTTATTCTAAAAACACAAATAATATTTTATTAATCTTTTAAAAGTAAAACTAAAAATTAAAGAGGTAAAGTTATGGCTCTAGATGTAAAGTCTTATCCGATCAATCAACCATTGAAGTGTTTTTATAATCAAATTGCATTTGTAATAAAAAATAATTTAGGCGACGAAAGACCAGAACCTAAATGGATAGAAAAAACAGGTAATGGTTTTTTATATCTTCTTAAACAACCCTATAAACTTGTTACTTATTTTGCAGGTAGTTTTAAAAACCCCCTCATGATAACAATTTACTTAACAACCTCTGCTCTTTTTGGAAATGCTTGGCTTTTTTATTCTAAAGAAACTTCTAATGCTTTAAATCAAATTTCAAATTACACTTTTAGGGTTTTACCAAAAATTTTAAAACAATATGTTCCTACACCTTTACAATGGACTCCAAAATTTACTGCTTGTGTTTTTACGAGTGCAATCATTTCAGCTATTGGAATTAGAGCAATCGGTCGATTCTTTGACGAGGCATTAATGGCAGAATTCCATAGTACAAAAGAGAATAAAAGTGATGATAATGATAAAGAACTTCCAATTCCTAATAATCCTATCAATAACAACAATGACAACGCTAACAATATTAACAATGACATCATCGATCCTAATGTAAATAAATAATCCACCTGAAAATAACGAAAAAAATAACTAAGACATTAAAATGCCGATCTTCCAGTACCTTATTAAATTGTTAAGTTCTGAAAGATCGGCTTTTTTTTATGTATCCTATCTAGAATGGATCAATCACTTAAAAATTTATTCATCTTTAAGAAAAACAAAACTCATTTAACTTCATTAAACGCTTGACACATCAGCATTGTTCGCGTATGTTCAATCACCATTCAGATATCATCTATTCCAATCAATTTGTTAGAGGAAGAATCCATGAAATTTACTATTTCCACTCAAGAATTGAATTATCTCCTAAATAAAATTCAAAACTTGGTTCCACTTAAACCAACAACACCTCTTCTTTCGAACATCCTCATCGAAGCTTTCAATGACGAATTAATTTTAACTGCAACTGACTTAATTGTTGGTATGCGTTGCTTTCTTACTGATGTCAATATTCTTGAGGAAGGATCAACCACTTTACCTGCAAAAAAATTTGCTCAACTCATTCGCGAACTTGCCTATCCCTCAATTGAAATTTCGACAAACCCAAACGAAATCACACAAATTACTGCCGGCTCTTCTCGATTTAAACTCCATGGAATGAATAAAAACGGTTTTCCAAATTTACCCGATTTCACTGAATCTTTTCAGTTTACAATTCCACAAAATGAATTAAAAAATCTTCTCACTAATGTTTCATTCACAGCATCAAAAGAAGATAACAAATACGTTTTATGCGGCGTATTAATGCAAATTTCAAATAGTGCCATTACTTTTCTTGGTACAGATGGAAAGCGTTTAGCAAAAACTCACGCTCCTATTAACTGCGACGCAAGCATCACAAGCTCATCCATTATCCCTCTAAAAGCAGTTGAAGAGATTTTAAAAAATTTATTAGATGAAGGCGACGCGAAATTATTTATCATGCCTGATAAAATTGCTGTTGATGCTAATCAAACCATTTTAGTTTCTAAATTGATTTCTGGAGAATACCCTGAGGTTGAAAGAGTTATCCCAGAAACATCAACAAAAATCATTCCGGTTCATCGTGAAGAGCTCATTAGCATTCTTCGACAAGTTGATTTATTTGTAGAAGACAAAAACCCCTCTGCACGTTTCACTTTTTCAAATGGAGAATTAACTCTTGGTGCAAATACAGTTGCCGTAGGTGAAGGACAGGTTGCAATGCCCATTAATTATCATCATGATGTATTGGAAATTGCTTTACGTCCTTCTTTTATGATTGATTTTTTACGTCACTGCAAAGAAGAAATCGTCACTTTTGGATTCACCGATTCATATAATCCAGGCATCATTGTTGATGGAGAATATACAGAAAACTTAAGTCATTGTTCTCCCTTATTTGTCATCATGCCAATGCGACTATCAACGGATTAAAGATGTATCTGCGTTCGCTATTTCTGCAGAATTTTCGCAACTCTGATGAAAGAGACTTTACATTTAGTCCTAAAATTAATCTGATTTGTGGTCCAAATGCTCAGGGAAAAACGACCTTATTAGAAGCAATCTATTTTATGATGCTTGGTCGCTCTTTTAGAACTCCTCAGCAATCTGACATGATTAAAGTTGGTGGTTCTTCATTCTGTATTGAATCTCTATTTAATAAATATGGAATCGATCAAAAATTACGTATCATTGCAGACAGTAAATCTAAGAAAATCATTCACAACAGTACTGTCCTTAATAATACCTCTAATCTTATCGGGCTCATCCAAGGAATCTTAATGACGCCAGATGATGTCAATCTCATCAAGAGCTCCCCATCAGGCAGACGTCAATTCATTGATTTTTTTATTGCACAAATGGATCCTTTATACGTACATCATTTATCCCGATATGCAAAGGCAATGCGACAAAGAAATTATCTCTTAAAACAAAAGAAATTAAGCACGATTGACATCTGGGAACATGAAATGGCTCAAGCTGCAGGCTACATCATTAAAAAACGTAAACAAGCTCTACTTCATCTCATTCCGCCTTCTCAACAATTTTATGCTTATTTAACTGAAGAGCGGGAACAATTAAATATAAAATATTTAACAATCGCAGAAAACCCTGAGAATGAAGATGAAATCAAAGAATTCATGAAAATGACATTTCAAAAAAACCGAATGAAAGAAATGAGATTAGGTTTTACACTTGCAGGACCTCATAAAGATGATTTATGGATTGGAATTGGAGATCAAGAAGCTCGTTTTTTTGCAAGTGAAGGTCAACAAAGAAGCTGTGTCATCGCATTACAAATTGGTGCATGGAAGAATCTTAAACAAAATTCTGAAGACATCCCTCTTCTTATGATAGACGATGTGGGAATGAGTTTGGATCAAAACAGAAAAACAAAACTTCTTCAACAACTCAGTGATCTTGGCCAAGTTTTCTTAACGACCACTGATTCAAATTTATTAGATTTCTATGAAGGTGAAAAAAAAATCATTCGACTTTAGCCATAGATTAGGTAAAATGAAAGGTATTATCAACGATCGTTATTCTTTGAGATTAAAATGAATGAACCAAA
>JAUXSJ010000112.1 GCA_030679615.1 Parachlamydiaceae bacterium
GACCAGGTCCTGTATTAACGGGTGATAGAAAGGTGGCTTTACCACCTCGACAAGAACTAGCACGCAGCATGGAAGCCGTGATTCATCATTTTAAACTCATCAGTGAAGGAATACATCCACCTGCAGGGGAACTTTATCAATGCGTTGAATCAGCAAGAGGGGAATTAGGTTGTTATTTAGAAACAGATGGAGGATCTCGTCCATATCGATTACGTGTAAGATCTCCATCATTTCCTCACGTTCAAGTCCTTGAAAAAGCCTTACCTGGTCATACCTTCTCAGAAATGGTTGTAGCGATTGCAAGTGTGGATCCCATTTTGGGGGATGTTGATCGTTAGCAAATTTAATCGACTACATCAATCAAATTATTGAAAATTTCTTTTAAAGCTTGAATGCGTTTTCCTTCATTAGAAATCTTATCAACTGTATCAAGCGCCTCCTTTAATTGCTTTTCTTTTAGAAATTCTTGAGGATTTAGCAATGCATATTCAATGGATTCCTGGGCATTTTTTGGATGAGCAAAATCATAAATAATTTGATAAAGTACTTTTGATTGTTGGTGTTTATTTTTAATTCCTTTTATTATTTCGGAACCTAAGATGAAATGTTCTTTTTCAAATAATAAAAAATAAATTTCAACAAAAGCAGAAATTTTCACTGAAGGCTCAATAATAGAGCGTTCTATGATATTTATTGCTTTTTCAGAATCTAAAAGAATTAAAATTTTTGAAAGGTTTTTAAGTGTATTATTTCGTAAGGAAGGATCATTAATTGCGTAAGCTACTTCCAAAGCTTCGTTAAAATAAAATTTAACTAATTGTATAGAATTATCACTAAAGAAAATGTCTCGCAATTCTTTAACTAAATTTTCTCTAGCTAATTTGAAAGCTAATCCAAAATAATTTCTTATAATTAATGATTGAAAGAGATCTTTAAAAGCATCATGTTTTTGAGAAATTTCATCATATTTTTTTATTTTATCAATTTTTTTATAAATATTTGATAAATAAAAAACATCACATAAAAAATTAAATTTAAAAGTTTCGGGGATCGATTTTTTTAAAATTAAGCATTCATCTTTAGTTAAGGTTTTTAAAAAATTTATCACTTCTATTTTTAATTCCATAGGTGACAATTTTGCTATTGTAATAAACGTTAATTTTATTTTATTTTTTTCGCAAAGATTAAAAAGCTGTTTTAGGTTAGGCTGATAATCGTTTTTAAAATGAAAATATAAAAAAGTAATAAAATTTTTAACTTCCTTAAATTGATCATTTAATAATTGAGCATTTGTTTTTATCAAAGGTTTTTCATTTAGGGGGAATGCTTTGTATTCATCAAGGATCGAAATTGGAACGTTAATTAAAACGTTATTATTTTGATTAGGACTTTCCTGAATACTTGGATTAGTGTTTGGAATTAAATTTGATAGGCTTTCCATTTGATCTTTTTATTTTATTTGAATGTTGTTTAAAAGAGGAGATTTAATAAAAATTCTTGTGCTCAGGATAATTGCAGAAAAGATATTTTTTGTTGACATAAATCTTTTTTTTTGAATAATTTTTTAAAGTTAAAAACTAATTAAAACTCTAAATTAGTTATATTATTAAAAGGATTTTATGTTAGGTCTAATAATTGCACATAGTTTATCTATCTCGCCAACAAATGTAAAGGAATTTGGAACATCTATCTTTTTAAGAACATCTTTTGTAAGTGTTGCCTATCTATCATTGTTAAAAATTATTGTAGCAACAAAAAAACAATGGATTCTTGATTCGTTAGCTCAAGACTTAATGGAAGGTAAAACCCTGTCGTCTATTACTTATAGTAATGGTTTCATAAAAAAATTTGATTCATTAAAAGGAATAGGGCACGCTATCACAGCAATTTTTATTTTAGCTGTAGTAGGAACTACTATTCAAACGATTTACTCTTCTTTAAATAAAGAAAAATATCGAATCTAATTATTCATTTTATGTCCCGTTGGGGATGTAAGGAGTTTGTTGACATTCAATAATATTCACGCTTAAAAATAAGTTTATTTTGTAAAAATTTATTCTTTTAATTATGATATTAAAATGAAATGTAAATTTTTTAATTAAAGGAGAAATTTTTTTATGCTTATTAGTTCTATTATTCATGAAATGAATACACCACCAACAAGCTCACAAGAAGTTGTAAAGAGTAGCGTTCTTAGAACGGTTCATTTAACTACTGCTTACTTAACTGTATTAAAGTTGACTTCCCTAATTCAGGAAGCAATTCAAAGTTCATTCGTTCGAAATTTAATGAATGGAAAAAAAATTATACCAGATAATTATCAAAGCACTACTTTAATGAAACTTGGTTCATTAAAGGGAGTTGGTTACGCTATTACAGCAATTTTTATTTTAGTTGTAATAGGTACAACTGCCCAAACTATTTACGCTTCATCTAATAAAAAAAATAATCGATAGTCTAAATTACATTCCTGATTTGATTATTCAATTAATTATTTAAGCTAAAAAATGATAGTGGGATTCATATTAATTCATTAGACCTATTGCGCTACTACGTAAAATATAACCCACGCTTGGCGCTCAATGGTATTAAGTTAAAAGAAATATTATTAATCAACTGGCGCGTAAACATAAAATGCCGTCCTTTCAGGACTCGATGATTATTTTACGTTTTCCTAGGTCGAAGCGAAGCGGAGTCATAGGAGAACTTAAAATAATCATCGTGTCCTGAAAGGACGGCATTTTATGCTTACGCCTCAATTAGTAATAGCAATTTTTTTTAACTTAATACCATTAGGCGTAAGAACATCGTTTAATTTTCCGAGTCCTATTAGATTTTTCAATACCCTTAAAATCGCTATGACGAGCTCTCTATATCCTTTTTATCTTATTCCCCATAGTGAACCCCTTTCCCATAGTGATCCCCCCCCCCTTGTCGCTCGCAAGCTCGCTCTTCAGTTACAGTGGGGATAAGATAAAAAAAGCATACAGCTTGTCATAGCGATTCAAAAAGTGGTTACCTTTAAATCTTAAATATTTGCCCTATCATATTTATCTTGTTTTTATATTTTTAAACATATTGCGAATATGTAGCCTTTAGTAATGAATACTTGGTTTTAATGTAATTTGAAAATATATAATATAAAAAAATTTATGCTTTCTTAATATGTTTATTAAAAAATCATTATAATAATTATTTATAATATATTTTAATTAATAATTTAAAAAAGGAGTAGTTGATGTCAACATTAAATGGAAATACATATATTACAAATACAACAGATAATGGAAAATTATATTTGGGAATAAGTAATTTTTCTGATGATGTTAGTAAAACTTTAGGAACAGGAATTGATATTTATAAAAATTCAATTTTTGCATTTTTTGCAAGGATATTTAATTTTGCATCAAAAATAGAAGTTAATGGTAAGCATTACACTGTGAATAATAAAAGTTTTAATGAGCATCTACGTTCTATTGACATGATATACGCAAATATTAATATTGTTAGAGGAATGGGTTATAAAAATTTTATTCATGAAAATAGAGAGAATATTAAAGAAAGTGAAAAAAATTTAGCGGAAAATATTTCAGATGAAAAAAGAACCAAGTTATTTGTTAAATTGATTCATGAAATTAAGAATAATAGAACTGAAAACATTATAAATTTAGTGAATAAAGGGGCTTATCTAGATCGAAAATTTTATGAAGTAAAATTGGGAAAGACGACTTATTATTGTTGTAGTGATAAAGCTTTAGCTAAATTAATTTCTAATTTTAATAAGATTGATTTTTCTATTCTTTCACCGATTCGAATGGCTTCAGAGCAAAAAAATGATGATATTGTTCACTTTATGTTAGATTTCATGGCTAAGGATAAGATTACAGATAATAAAGATCTAGTGCGATTAAAAGGATCCGAAATGGAAAAAATAGAACAAAACCAAATTGAATTTTCAAAATAATTAATCCTTTTTATTTTTTATTCTAACTAAAACCTATCTTCTTTGAAGATAGGTTTTTTTTATTAGATTTCAGAATAATGAATAGAATTATCTTCTAAGGTCTACCCTTTAATTTTTTATTAATTAATTGATGCGAATTAAGCAAAAATGCCGTCCTTTGGTTCAGTCATAACTAAAAAGCGAAAGTCCTCTTTCGCTTTTGATATAGCGGAAGTAAAGTTTCTACAGCTAGCACAAATCATTTCGAATACGGGCATTCAGAATTTGCAACAGGCCTTAGGTCAGAACGAAGCGGATGTCTTGGAAAAACATCAAAAAAAGCATTGAGTTCGTATAGTGCGATTCAAAAGATGTTTAACTTTGCGAGTAAGCACCCATTTAGTATGAATGCACGTAAAATTTAAATTAATGATTTACTAATGTACTAAATTTTTTGTTTTTTTAAATTAATTTGTTTTAAATTGTTAGCTAACTTATAATATTTTTTAAAATTAAAATATTAAAAATAATTCAACGGGTGTTTTATGAGTAATTTAAATAATATTAATGAATATTTCGGAATGAATCAATTAATTACTCAAACTCTGCAAAATTCTGAAGAAGAAAATAAAGTAAAAATTCTTCTTAAAGGTGATCTTATGGTTTTACCTACCGAGGTCATATTTTCAATTTTTGAATATTTATCAAAAAGTGATCTTTATTCCGTGTGTAAAATTAATTCATTTTATGAATCAATCGCACTTAGAATTTTAAAGAAGACAACAATTGAACAAATTGATGTTTTTCATTCTTTTTTAAAAACTAACTTACATATTACACTGGTTAATCAGTTTAATACCTTTAATGATTTGCATAAGTATATTAATACTACTGATATCAATGATAAAATTAAAAAATCAAAAAATATAATTGAATTAAAACAAGCTTTAATTTCTGAGAAAAACGAGATTTTTTATTTATTAGTTGATGTATTTAAATGTATCTTTCCTTCAGTATCTCTGGAAACTAATGAATCCGATATACACTCATTAACTGGGTTTATCCATCAACAAGATGAAGATAATCTTAAATTTATTCGTATAAAAAAATTTTGTTTTTATGATTATATTTTAAATATTGAAGAATTTGATAAGTTGGATTTGCCTAAAGAATTTAAAAATCTTTTTAAGTTAGTTTTTATGATAAGATTAAATGATATTAATATCATATTTGATGAAAATGATTTGAATGAATTTTCAAATTTAATATTAAACATAAAACCAATTAACTATAATTTAATAGACAAAGTTTTTGATGTTAATTTTAGAAATAAAAAATTTTTTTTAGATTTTTTTTGTAATAAATTTGAAAATTTTCCAAAATTATCTAAAAATTCATCTCTTAAAGGTTTTTTAAATGCTTTAAAATATTGCGTTAAAAATGAAAAGAATAAAGACATTCAAGTAAAAATTAAATTGCTTAAAGA
>JAUXSJ010000139.1 GCA_030679615.1 Parachlamydiaceae bacterium
GCCTTCGCACTCCAAAAGGTATGATGAATTCATGGCGATTAAATAAAAAAAACTAAAGTCGAGTCTTTGATCTCAGTGAGAACTTCTGCTATTTTTGGATTAAATCGACCGTATGCCTTGGTTAAAAATCTGCTTTACCAGGAAAACGAGGAAAAGGAATCACATCGCGAATATTTTCCATTCCAGTTGCAAATTGAACTAATCTTTCAAAACCAGCACCAAATCCTGCATGAGGAACAGTTCCATATTTTCTTAATTCAAGGTACCACCAATAATCCTCAGGCTTTAATCCAACCGCCTTTAATTTTTCTTCTAGGATCTCCAACCTTTCTTCACGCTGACTTCCCCCTATGATTTCCCCAATCCCTGGCACTAAAACATCCATGGCGGCAACTGTTTTATTGTCATCATTTGATCGCATATAAAATGCTTTAATTTCTTTTGGATAATTAGTTAAAATCACTGGTTTTTTGAAATGTTCTTCTGCTAAGTAACGTTCATGTTCTGATTGCAAATCAAGCCCCCATTTCACTGGAAATTCAAAATTCTTTTTTGAGTTTTCTAGAATTTCAATGGCTTCACTATATGTCAATCTTTCAAATGGCGTTTCAACAACATGCTTAAGTCTTTCAATTATGCCTGGGGAAATATGTTTATCAAAAAATTCCATTTCTTCTGGGCAATGATCAAGGGTATGTTTTAGAACATACTTCAAATAATCTTCAGCGCAATCCATATTATCATTTAAGTCAGCAAAAGCCATTTCTGGTTCAATCATCCAAAATTCTGCTAAATGACGAGATGTATTTGAATTTTCAGCTCTAAATGTCGGTCCAAAAGTATAAATATCCGATAAAGCGCATGCATAGATTTCCCCATTTAATTGTCCTGAAACAGTTAAAAAGGCAGGTCGACTAAAAAAATCCTGTGTGTAATCTATTTCACCGCTTTGTGTTTTTGCTGGTGATAAAGGATCTAATGTTGTTACACGAAACATTTCTCCAGCACCTTCACAATCTGAGGCTGTTATAATGGGAGTATGTATATATATAAATCCTTTTTCTTGAAAAAATAGATGCGTAGCAAAAGCTAAAGCATTTCTTACACGCATAACTGCACCAATCGTATTCGTGCGAGGTCTTAAATGGGCTATAGAGCGCAAAAATTCGAAAGAATGTCGTTTTTTTTGTAATACGTATTCTTCTGGATCACATTGTCCTAATACGACACATTCTTTTGCTTGCATTTCTAAACTTTGACCCGTTCCTGGACTTTCAACAATGATTCCTTTTAAAGAAATAGATGCACCTGTTGATAATTGATTTACAAGTGTCTGATAATCAGTTAGATCAGAATTTATGATGATTTGAAAATTAGATACAGTAGAACCGTCATTCAATTCAACAAATGTGAAGCTTTTTTGATTTCTTACAGTTCGAATCCAACCCTTTACAGTTTGTTCCGTTCCTACTAATGATTTACTTTTTGCAGGATTTTTTAATTCTTTTATTTTAATACGCATGTATTTTCCTTCATTAATCAGTTTTAACCATCTCTTTAAGCTGTTGAATTTCATCTTTCCATCTTTCTTTCAAAGGAGTTTCTAAATACTTTGGAAGATATTTTGTTCGAGAATCGTTCATTAAAAACCGAAAACAATCTGTTCCAATCTTACCTTCATTTAACGGTTGATGACGATCCACACGAGATCCCAAATCTTTTAAAGAATCATTTAAATGAAATGCATAAAGATGTTGAAGACCAATCACTTTCTCAAACTCTTGCAAGGTATTTTCCCATGCATCTGCTGTTCGAATATCATATCCTGCCACAAAAATATGACAAGTATCTATGCAAACTCCAATTGGAACTCGATGCTTAACTTTTTCGATAATATAACTCAAATGTTCAAACTTATGCCCTACACTGGTTCCCTGCCCTGCAGTTGTTTCCAATAGTAAACGCAAAGACTTTCCTTCTAACAAAGATTCACATAGAAGAAGACTTTCCACAATTCGATCTAAACATCCTTCAACAGATCCATCTAAAGCAGCACCTGGATGAAAATTCAAATAATCAACTTCCAGTGCAAGACACCGTTCAATCTCTTTTCCGAAAGTATGGCGACTTTTTTCTATAATATCTTCTCTTGGCCCACCCAAATTAATCAAATAACTATCATGGCTCATAATTTTTCGAATATTGGTTTCTTCTCTAGCTTTTTTCCAATCATGGAGGATTTCTGCGGTTAATTCTCGACCTTTCCATTGTTTTTGATTACTAGTAAAAAATTGAATCGTCGTTGCTCCTATTTCTTTTCCTTCTAAGAGCGCTTTATGAAGTCCACCTGCGGTTGATGTATGAGCACCAATCAAAATTCTATCGTCTAAAGGCATGACTAAAAACCTGTTGTGATTTAAGATGGATATTGTAACAAGGAAAATTGTTATTGACAAGCAACGCTTTTCTGAACATTCAGATTCTAAAAAAATAGAAAAAACACATTTTTAAAAATTTATGAATACTTACGGTTTATTTTCAATTAACATTACCACTTTTAATTACAACTTCGATACCCGTTATAATTGCACTAAAGAAGATCGTTCTAAACTTATAATTTTTTTTAAAATTCACAATTTAGTATTAAATCAATTTGGATATTTTCCACATTTAAGTCGTGCTTCAGGTTTAGTTAGAATGAGTACAGGATTGATAATGGTTATGATCTCAGGTAAACTTCCTTCTGAAAATGAACCAAAGTGCTTTTTTGTTAATCATTTCTATTCTGAAATTATAACAACAGGAATGATTCAAATAGGCAGGGGTGCATTAGAAGCATTTTTTTCTAATACAGGAAAAATTATTAATTTATTCTTGGATATAATATGCACAGTTATTAACTATGTATATATATCTAAATATAAAAAGTTAGTTCAAGATTACCAACCAAAAATAAATGAAATAACACTAAAGCCTGAAATTATTATACTTCATGAAGATCCTTTTCCTAATGTCAAATGGTTACAATTAATATAAGTGTAAGTATTCGTCGATATCATTTGTGTGTCGAATCAAAAAACCAAATTTGATGTTGCTCTTTAGCTTGGTTAATAAACATGTCATAACCAAAAATAACTTGGCATCCTATTTTAATAGCTTCTTGTAAAAAAGGTGTTTCTTTAGGTTTAGAAACAATGTCCATAATTACAGCTTTTTCTAATATATATTGAGGTTCAATTGGCATTGAAGAAGGCGTACAATTGATCAATATATCATAACCTTGCTGGTAAATTTCATGAATAGATTCTAATCCATATCCTTCACAATTAAACTGATTGGCAAGTTGTTGAGCTTTTTCACTACGTCGATTTAAAATAACAACTTTTGCTCCCCTTTTGCATGCTTCATATACAATCGCTTTAGCTGCGCCACCAGCACCTAAAATAACTATTTTTTTTCCAATGACTAAGCCACTTTGTTCCTCAATCGCATTTAAAGCGCCTATACAATCTGTATTGAAACCTTTAACTTTTCCTTTTCTAAAAAATAGCGTATTAACAGCACCAATTTTTTGTGCAACTGGATCAATTTCATCTAGTAATTCTTTAACATTCTCTTTTAAAGGCATCGTCACGCTTGCACCAGAGA
>JAUXSJ010000146.1 GCA_030679615.1 Parachlamydiaceae bacterium
TTTCTCCTGAGCTCATTGCACAACTTCAAAAAGAAGGAAAGCCATTCCTTATTGATTTTACTGCGAAATGGTGCTTGATTTGTCAAGCCAATCATTTCATTTTAGAATCATCTGACGTCGATCAGAAAGTTAAAGAAACAGGTGTGGTTAAAATTGTTGCAGATTGGACTAAAAATGATCCCTCAATTACAAAAGAATTGGCAAAATATGGCCGCAATAGTGTGCCATTATATGTTCTATATGAGGGAAAAAAAGATAAAGATCCAGTTTTATTACCTCAAGTATTAACTTCAGATGTAGTTATTGACCATTTAAATAAGATTCTATAAGTGCAATGAAAATGAAACTGATTGATTCACATGCTCATTTAACGTCACCGACTCTTATTCCAGATTTGGATAATATTATTGATCGTTCTTTCAATGCAGGTATAAGAACGATTATTAATATATGTACGGATGTTCCTTCTTTGGAACAAGGAATAGTTCTTTCAAAAAAAACACCCTGGATCTATCAAGCAGCAGCAACAACACCCCACGATGTTGAAAAAGAAGGTGAAGAAGTTTTTGATACAATTGCAAAAGCAGCTCGAGATGGATTGTTAGTCGCAGTTGGAGAAACAGGTTTGGATTATTTCTATGAGCATTCAAATCGTGATGTCCAAAAACATTTTTTACGTCGTTATTTGCATTTAGCTCTTGAATGCCAGCTACCGGTTATTATTCATTGTAGAGAAGCCTTTGCAGATTTCTTTGAGATTCTGGATAAGGAATATCAAATTAATGGAAAATGGGCACCAGGTGTTTTACATTGCTTTACAGGCACCATGGCTGAAGCTGAGGAAGTTATTAAACGAGGTTGGTATTTATCTTTAAGTGGAATTGTCACCTTTAAAAAAAGCTTAGATTTGCAAGAAGTAGCAAAAAAAGTGCCATTAGATCAATTATTAATTGAAACTGACGCACCATATTTAGCACCTCAGGCACATCGTGGGAAAACAAATGAGCCAGCCTTTTTGTTGGATACAGCCAAATTCATTGCCAATTTAAGAAATATTTCGGTTGAAGAGCTTGCTGCAGAAACGACTCAAAATGCCATCAAGCTTTTCCAATTAACTCATTAGAAACGTCATTTGTAACAATGCGAAAATTCGAGGCTCCTGGTTATTAAAACAAAAACAAGATAAACATGATCGCAAGCGGCAGGATATGCAAGATAAGAATATCTATTCCCTATTATCATGCCCATCCTGCCGCTTGCGATCATGTTTATCTTGTTTTTTTTGTTTTGACAACCCATTTTTCTGATATAAGGTTATTCAGAAGTTAACATAAAAAATAACGTCCTATCATTCCCCTCCTGGAGCGAAGAGCCTGAAAAATTTTATCCATCGTGATTTTTAGATGCTCAGGCAAATAAGTCAAAACATCCAATACAATTACTGCATTTACGTTTTCTGGTAATCACATGTAACAATATTGCGCTCAAAAATTTTGGGATAGAATTATAAGCAGCAACTGAAACTTCGAAATCTTTATGATTAATGATAAGACATTGAATTACGTATTCACAATCTCGCCACCATTCGGATGAAGCACTTGTCCTGTAATATAAGAAGAATCGCTTGATGCTAAAAAAACATAACTTGGTGCGACTTCAGAAGGCTCACCTGCTCTTTTCATTGGAACATCCGATCCAAATTTTTCCACCTTTTTTTTTGGAAAAGTGGATGGTATTAACGGCGTCCAAATAGGACCTGGAGCAACTCCATTCACTCTAATACCCTTATCAACAAGAGAAAGAGCTAAAGATCGTGTAAATGCCACAATAGCGCCTTTGGTTGAAGAATAATCAAGCAAGTTTTTACTTCCTCGATAAGCTGTGACAGAAGTAGTATTAATAATCACACCTTTTGTTTTTTCTAAATGAGATAAAGCTGCTTTAGCCATAAAAAAATATGAAAAAATATTGGTTCTAAAGGTTTTTTCCAATTGCTTTTCTGAAATCTCTTCTATGCTCTCCTTTGGATGTTGCTCTGCGGCATTATTCACAAGAATATCCAACCTTCCCAATTGACTAATAGTTTTTTTGATTGAAGCTTTGCAAAATTTTTCATCCCCAACATCACCAGGAATCAGCAAACAAATCTTACCTTTTTCTTCTATTAATCGTTTTGTCTCTTTTGCATCAGAATGTTCGCTTAAATAGACAACGACAACATGAGCTCCTTCTTTCGCGAAGGCAACTGCCACAGCTCTCCCTATGCCACTATCTCCACCTGTAATTAAAGCAACTTTACCTTCAAGTTTACCACTTCCTTTTGCACTATTTTCAGTTTTAGGCAATGGTTTCATTTTTTTTTGCAAACCTGGAGGACTCTGAATTTGAGCTGGACGTATTTTTTTGGGTTTTTCTTTTTTCATAAATCCTCCATAAAAAATACAAAACATCTTACAGAATAATTTAATTTGTAAGATGTTTTGTAAAAACAATTTATAAAATTATCTTTTTGAAGAAGATTCAACAGCTTCTTTATTTACACCACTTGTAAAAAGACTTCCTTCTGCAATCTTTGTTAGTTTTTTATCTGCTGCCCCCTCTTCATCTAGAATCTCTTGCAAGAGATCAATGATCGAGCTGTCTAAATCCAAATAATTAGCAAAGCTAACCAATGTTCCATAGGAAGCAATTTCATAATGCTCCACTTTTTGAGCTGCGCTAATAATTGCAGCATCTAATACAGCAGACTTGGAAAAATGTGCTAAAAGTTCATCTGCTTCTTTAATAAGACCTTGCATCGCCTTACAAGGCTTTTGTTTTGCCGGTATCCCTAAAATAGAGAATATTTTTTCGAGACGTTGAACTTGGTGTTGTGTTTCTTTTAAATGATTAGAAATGGCTTCTTTTAGATCTGGAAATGTAGCTGCCTTAATGAGTTTAGGTAAAGAATCAACAAGAAGATTTTCAGCATCAAGCATATCTTTTAGTTCATCAACAAATAATTGATATAAAGATTGACCTTTCATAACTTCGTCCTTTGTTTTATTTTTAATTCCTCACTTAAAATTTAATCAAAGTTATCTTTTTTTATCTTTTTCATATTCTAAATCTTCTTCTTCATCTTCCTCTGACTCTTCATCGTCATCTAAGTCTTTATCTTCATCGTCATCATCAAAATCACGCCCTTTTTGAGCCTCTTGTTCTTTTAATAGATATTTTTTTTCTTTTGGAATTAATAATAATGTTTTTTTTAGAAAAGTCATAAATCCTCCTTATTAATGATAACTCATTTTTACCAGAGAGAATGTTTAACTCAAAAGTGATGGAGAATAGATCAGGCAATAAGTATAAGTGAAGAAATAACTTCCCCTCTTAACCCCAAACTATAAGATTAAAATATATATGTAAATAATTTTAATTATAAAATAGAACTCAATATAAAAATTTTATCTGGCTGTAATATCTCTTTTTTTTTACAATCATCCTCCATTAATAAATATTGAGTAATCCAATGTCATTTCCTCATCCTGAAAGACAAGATATCATTTCTTTTTTAAAAAAATTAAGAGAAGAAATCATTTTAGCTTTTGAAATTTTAGAAGGGGGAAAAAAATTCCAATACGAACCTTGGAAATACCACCAAGAAGGTAGCGGAGAAATTGCTCTTTTAAGAGGAAATGTTTTCGAAAAAGCAGCAGTTAATTGGTCGGGTGTTGGAGGGAAAAATTATCCCATCGCTGATAAGGGTCCTTTTTTTGCAACTGGAATTAGCATCATTACTCACATGACAAATCCCCACGCTCCTACGACTCATTTTAATATCCGATTTATTGAAACAGAAAATGAATGGTGGTTTGGTGGCGGTTATGATTTAACGCCAATGGGATTTCCATACGAAGAAGATACGATCCATTTTCATAAAACCGCAAAAGAAGCTTTAAGCATCTTCGAAGAAGATTACTATTCAACTTTTTCAAAAAATGCAAAGGAATATTTCTATCTACCTCATCGTAAAAAGGAAAGAGGTGTCGGGGGATTATTCTTT
>JAUXSJ010000148.1 GCA_030679615.1 Parachlamydiaceae bacterium
AACATGATTGTAACTTAGAGAAGCATCTACATGAGGATAGTAATCCCATTTTTTCAGTTTGGCAATCTCTCTAGACTGCAAAACGCGTATCGCAACAATTTGTAAATCTAGATTTTGACTTGCAGCTTCTGAAATCAATTCATTTAATAGAGGGTCTTGCAAAGCTTCCCACCAAATAACGTTATCTGGAGATATTGTATTTAACTTAGGGGAAGTTTTACTTTTCCATTCACAGGGAACTTGATAATCCGGCGCTTCGTAAGTTGGCCCCACACAACAACTTGAAAGAAGGTAATTGAAACAGATAAATGAAAAAAAGTTTTTTTTCATTTTACTTCCTCTTTATCAGAACTAAAGTTCGCTTCAATAAAGACATCCATTTGTTGCCCAACATAAACCCTTTCCTCCCCTTCTTCAAAACAATAAATAGCTTGAAGAACACGAGTATCTACCTTTTCAGTAATGCTATTGCTTAAATTATTCTTTGGCACAAAGTAAGGTTCTAAATGTACAAAATATAAAGGAAATTCAACTTGCGAGTTTCCTTGCACATAAGCAACTGCTGGGGCTTTAGGGTTGTAATAAGAAGAGTCAAATTGATTAATACTGACTCGTAAATGTAAAGGATCAGTATTTCCAATAATCATCGCTTGGGTTCCTGAAAGTTCTGTCGGTGGATACTCTCCTTCGTGGATTTTAATCTGAAGTACTGTTCCATCTATTGGAGAACGAACAATTGTTCGTTCTAAATCAGACTGAACACGTTGAACTAAAGCTTGTGATTGCTTTACTTGTAGTTTTGCAATTTCAAGATCGGGTCCCCAAGCACCTAATTTTGCTTTAGTAAGATCAGCTTTAGCTTGTTCATATTTAGCTCCAGCAATTTCAAATGCATATTTTTTATTATTTACTTGCTCCTGACTCATTGCACCACTATTTTGCAATCCATCAACTCTTTCAAATTGACTTTTAGCTAGTTCATATTCTGTTTCTGCAGCTTTAAACTGAGCATCTGCGATCGCGATATCTTCTTCTCTAGGTAAAGATTCTAATTTTTTTAATTGAGCTACTGCATTTTCATATTCAACTTCACGGCTAAAAAGATCTGCTTCTAGATCATGTGCTTCCAAAGTGAATAACACATCTCCAGTTTTAATTTTATTGCCCACACGAACTTGAATTTGATCAACAATACGATTAACAGGTGAACCTATATGAATATTTCCGCTACTTGATTCGACGATACCTACAGCAGCAATATAAGATTTAAATGGTGTGTTAGGCCAGGATCCAATTTTTTCATGTTTAGGTTCAGCTTGACGAATTTTTTCTTGATGCATAAAATAAGCAATCAATGCAACACACCCAATTGCGATTAAAATAATCCACTTAAAATAACCTCTATTCATAAACTCTCCACATCAGGGGTAATTTCACCGTCACTCATGGTTATCACACGATCACCATAAGAAAATATTCTAGGATCATGTGTAACAACGATAATGGCTTTATTTGGATTTTTTGCAGAATCTTTTAAATATTGCATGATTTCAAAACCTGACTGATGATCCAAAGAACTTGTAGGTTCATCGCAAATCATAATGGGCGCATTGTTAATCATAGCTCTTGCAATCGCTACTTTTTGCTGTTGTCCTTTCGATAATTTAGTTGGAGGAAGGTGTGCTCTCGGAGCTAAATGAATTTTATCTAAGTACATTAATGCTTGATCCAAAGCGTCTTTTTCTCTTTCACCAGCAATAATTAAAGGTAAAGCGATGTTTTCTGCGATAGTTAAGCTTGGAATTAAGAATAAAGATTGAAAAACCATACCAATATTTTTACAACGAAATGCAGCTTTTTCAACATGCGACATTTCGTCTATCGATTGATCTAACAATATTAATTTTCCTTCGTCGGGAGTTAAAATCGTCGCTATAATAGAAATTAAAGTTGTTTTACCAGAACCTGAAGGACCTACAATTAAGGTGAGTTGTTCCTTGTAAATTTCTAAATTTGTTTTTTTCAAAGCTTCAAAACGATTCTCATCTGTTCCATAGAATTTTTTAATTTCTTCGCATTTAACTGCGATATTTGATGGTTGGTTCATTTTTTAAGTCCCCATCAATACTTTAGGATCTACACGGAATACCTTCTGTATACTTAAAACAGCAGTAAATACACATATTATTAGAATAATAAGCCCTGTAAATGCCAACAATTGCCAAGGAAACAAAAATGCTAATGTCGTTTTTTGAATAGCAAATCCCCATAATACTGTTGTTCCTATTCCCAGAACGAATCCAATCACGCCTACAATGGCAGCTTGAAAAATAATCATTTTCAAAATCATTGTCTCTGTTCCACCTACAGACTTTATTAACGCATAATAGACAATGTTTTCGAGCGTCATAATATAAAAAATCTGACCCGTAATTGAAAAACCAATAATGATCCCTAGTAAAACAGAGAGACCAAAATTGATTAAAATACCTGTTTTCAAGAAAAAATCTCTGATTTGATCTCTAAATTCTTGTTTTGTAAAGGCATGTAATTTTGAGTGAGTATTTATTTCCTTAATAACATTTATAATGGGTACGCTAGGTTGATTTTTAGCTAAAATAAAACTCGCTCGGTTCGACATACCTGGGTTAAAAACATTAAATTGTGAAAAAGATGTAAAAATAATCGGTTGAGGGTAAAAACCTGGAGTTACTTTGCAAATCCCCACAACGACAGCATGCTTTTCATTAATTTCAAGAGTGTCTCCTACTTTTAAAGGCTCTTTCGATCCATCTGAGTTTATTTTTGCTAAATTACTATTGGCAGAATAAATATCTACAATAACAGCTCCTTGTTTTCTTAAATCCCTGATAGATCCTTCAATCATCTCTGTAGGAGCGCCTATCAAAGTGGCATCATCTATTCCGTAGATTACTGTGATGTCAAATCTTCCATCAGCTGAAATAACTGGAAGTAAAGCAGAACTTAAAGGAACAGCCCATTCAATACCGGGTATGCTTTTTACCACATCTACGTACCCTAAAGGCAAACTCCTTAACTTTTCTTCACTTTCTGTTACAGGATCCATTACCCAAATTGTTGGCTCAGAAATATCTGTGACAATGCGATATGAACGGTCAATCAAACCTAAAAAAATAGCAGATTGTTGAGCTATTAATAATGTTGCTAAAAAAATGCCAAAGATCACTCCTAGGCAAGAGGCTTGTTTTCCGATGAGCATTTTAAAAGCGAGTGAAATCACAAAATTACCTTTTTGAAATATCCATCTCTATCTTAATTCGTTGAGAACAAGTGTGAATCAAAATAAATGACTAAATTTCCATTATTAATTAATAATCAATTAATAATACTAAATCGTCACAATAGAATATTTTTTAATTTTTTGCGAATGTAAAAATATAAATTGAATAATAACAGATAAAACTTAAGAATTAATGATTTAAATTTTAATTTTTAGAAAACTTTTAAAGGAAAATGAAATGACGACAATCGAATTTTATTCCCGAGCGAATGTAGCAATCCCCGTCGAAACTGATCAAATATTCAATGTAAAAAAACATCCTTATAATACTATTTTAGAAGCTTATTCAAACAATTTGAAATTTTCACAAAGTAGAATTAATTCAAGTTATATTCTCATCAATACATTATTTTTAACTTACATTATTATTAAAAAAGAAACTCAAAAAGACATTGAAGAAATTCCATCGAAGTTTGAAAACAAGAGTCACATTAACTTTTAAAAAATTCGAGAAATTTCCCGTTGTCATTGATGTTAATAAACATGTAAACGAAGTTCAGCACATGCTTCATTACCCAAACGTGCAACATGATAATGGGCTTGATAAAGTTCATATTTTAGAAAACGATGAAACTGTCCTTATATTTAAAATGAATCGAGTTTTATTTACAGATATTCAAAGAATTTAAATTTATAATCAATTTTAAATTAAGCTCTATTTCATCCTTTGCTAACCTTACGAAATCTTAAAAGACGCTTAAATTTTTTACCACATAGAGCACAGAGAATCAGAGAAAGGGTTTGTTTACATAAAGTGCCACTTTTATTAGAGATTTCTTATGCAAAACAGCCCTCCCTCTGTGTCTCTGTCTCGACTTTGTGGATTTTTTATTCAATCATCGTTCCCTCATCACTTTTAGATTGCGAAGGCCCTGTACATTCTATCATTCACTAGATTCTAAACACTTAATTCTAAGCCTTTGAGTC
>JAUXSJ010000171.1 GCA_030679615.1 Parachlamydiaceae bacterium
CATGCTTATCTTGTTTTTTTATTTTGACGACATTGGAAGATGCTCTAAACTATTGTAATTTAAGACTTTCAGGTTAGTTAAGTCTGGATTTCAATTAAACAAGAGATTTTTAGCTTGATGCGTATGGGAGGGATGGACAGGATAACGACGTCAATCCTGTCTTTATCCTGTCCATCCTGTAATTTTATGCATGGATAATTATAATATTTATTTTTTATTGATTAACGCTTCCACTTTAGCTTTTAAAGCCGATTCAGATGGAGTTAAAGTTTTTCCACCCCATAATTTTTTCAATAATTTAAAAGTTTCATCATTAATTTTATTTTCTTCGTTTTCAATCGTAGGTATTTTTTTAAAATCAACTTCATCACTAAATAAAGTCTTCAATGCCTTAACTAAAGTAATTTCGGTTTTAATTAAAATTGGATTTCCCATTTTGGCTCTAATTTCAATATTCGCCCTGTCTATTCCTTCTCCGTAAGATCCAACCGAACTAAATTCTTTGATTTTTTTCAAGGTTGTAAAATCTGTTGGTAAATAGTATGAAATAACCGTGGATCCATTGATAGGGAATCCACCTTTGTGCTGACCTATTTTTAATTTACGAGTATGATCTTTCGTCGTTTTATCATTAGCCTTAGCTGCTTGACTTTGTCTTTGATATTTATCAGCACCAAATTGCATATCACCTTGTCGATCCCCTTGTTTTTTAGATGAAGTTAAAGGATCAACATCAACTCGATTTACTCCTGTAGCTCCTATGAAAACATGAAGAGATAAGCTGTCATCTTCGTGTTTGAATAACATCACTTTTCTGTCGTTTTGAGCTAAAATTCGAGATTGATTGCGTATACCCGTTGTAGAAACAGATGCATTTGTTCCAAAAATATCAATGGTTGCTTGAGAAGGTCTTCCTAAAAGCAATTCCTGATTTTTGAAAACCTCTTCTAATTTTTCATAATGAGCAATTTCATTGTTAATTTTAGTCAATTCTTCAACATCTTGAATATTTTGACCTTCAAGATATTTTTTTAATTCAGTTGACTTTTCTTTTATAGCCATGATCGCTTCTTTATGACTAAGCGGTGTACCATTCAATGGAGCAACGTAATTATGAATATCAGCGGGTGCTAACCTTTGAATGACCTGAACAGCACCTTCACGATCGAAAAAGCGATAAATTCCACCTAATAATTCATGTTGAGAAAAGTTGATCACATTTTTTGTGTTCCCGTTTTTCAACATTTTTCTTTGCAAATGGCTTAATTTTTTCTCTAAATTTTTTAATTCTTTAATTTCTTGTGGCGAAATGGTGTAACGATTTTTTAAACTTATAATTCGCGCTTCAATTTTGCTAATTTCCACCATGCGCTTCTCAAAAATTTCTTTCGTTTTTGGATTCATCTGACGAGGCTGAATAGGATCATTCGTTTCTCTACCAAGTAGATTCTTAGTCGAAAATTTATACTTTTCTTTATAATAGCTTGGATTATCTTTTTTAGATTTTGCTACTTGTTCAGCATCTTGATTTAACACTTTTCCTGTTAATTCTTGAGACTTTCCAAATTGACCCGGTTCTATGTTATGAAAACGTAATCTAGCGTCAGAATTACTGATGACTATTTGGCTTACGCCGTTGTCATTTACACCAAAGTTTGAAGCAATTTTTTCTTCTTTTTCGATAGTATTTTGTAAATATTCTTGACGAGCTCCAGTTGTTAAATCTCTTTTAAACCATTCATTAATGCTTTTGTAATCATGGATAGAATTGCCAAATAAATGTCTTGGACCTCGATAATAAAATTGATATGAAGATTTTGTATCATTTTCTTTTTTTACTTTTTGAGAAAGGACTTCAATCGATTGAATATCCATTTTCAAAGAAAACTGGCTCATTTTTTCGAGAATTTTCTTTTCGGGTGAATTTTTCTTATATAAAAGACCTGCACCTTTTGTTATTAAACGATAAATCACTCCCAAAAAGCTTCCATACCAAGATTCTCTTCGTGTTAAATTATGAATTGTTTTAGCAGTTTCTGTATGTTCTCCAATAACATCTTCTTCCAAATGGGCTTTAAGATCATTTGCATTATTAATGCTTTGACTAACACGATTTAACTTATTTATAGCTTTATTCATGCTTGTATATTCAACAAGAGGAACGGTCCCTTCTTTCCAAGGATTAACTTGCGGAGCTTGACGCATTTCAAGAGGCTTTAAATCTTTATTTTCTTTTACCAAAAAATCAATCGCATCTAAAAGATCAGCTTTTTGAGTCCACGAAGAGGGTGTTTTTTCATTCTCAATTTTTCTAAATATTTCTTCTATCTTATTGTAGAAATATTTTTGCTCAATTTTATTTAACTGACTATCAACACACAATTGATATAATTCTCTATATACTGATAGAGACTTAAATGGTGTTTTTGATTCAAGAGAGGCTTGAATGATTGTATTAAGTCTTTGAAAACTTTGTGTTGTATTTTTTGTTGTATCAGAAATCTTTTGTTCTGCAACTACATCTTTAATTTTTTTATTTGTAAAATCCTTTTTATCAATAGAACTAATATTATTATTAGATAATGGATTATGATGAAAAAAACTTTCAACTTGTAATGACATAAAATATCCTTTTTAAATATTAATTTAAGTTTACCCTTATATTATTTCGTTTAGATTAAGAAGGTGTTGGTTTAATATTAATATTATTAGATTTCTCAATTTTATATTGTTTTAAAATATATTTTGAAAATATAATAAAGTAAAAAAAACAATAATAAAAAGAAAATAAATTTAATAAAAAAAAGAGGGACTAATGAATAATTCAAATATTCAAGGTGGAATACAAAGTAATGGTAATGAACAGATAATGAATTTAATGAATAGTCTTCATTATATTAAAAAAAGATCTTCCGAAGATCTTAAAGTTAATAAGCAAGATGCGATTATTAAAATCGTTGCTCTTTTTAAGGACATCCAACAATTACAAGCGAAAGAAATAGAAAAATTTGAAAAATTAGCAACACAAGGTAGACTTGTGACTGTAAGTGATAACCGCGAAATTACTGTTTCTGAAGAATATGCTGAATTAAGGCAGCATAATATTCAAAATATCGTCATTGTTAATCGGCAAGGAGAAGAGCAAGCTCTCGATCATGATGTCGTTATTCATGTTAGAACGGGTGAAGAATCTTTGATGTTATTACTTGGTCTGTTAGATGTTCTTCTTTTAATGAAACAACAGAAAGAAGAAAAGTTAAGTAATAATGATATAAAAGAACATGACGATACTGTTGAATCGGCTCATCGTCCTCAAAAACCTGAAGTCGTCGAACAACCTGTTTTGTCCAATATTGAATCAGAAAAAGTAATAGTAGACACTGACAAAAAAGTCGAAGAAAAGAAAGAAGATTTGAAAAAAGAAAAGCACAATAAGATATTAGAAAAAGATATAAAGAAAGATCTTATTGATGATTATTATGTGAATCGTAGTGAACAAAAAAATATAAATAAATAGTAATAATTATAATATTTTCTCAGCCGCGCATAAAATTACAGGATGGACAGGATAGGGGCGTCAGTCTAGAACGGAATTTATTTAACCCTCTTTAACGGAGAGGCGGGGAGACGGAGAGT
>JAUXSJ010000173.1 GCA_030679615.1 Parachlamydiaceae bacterium
CAATCCCTCATTATCACTCATCAGATTGCTATCTTCAAATGAACGATCCCATTTCCGCTATGTTATCTCTAGAGCTTGCAATCAAGCATTCCAATGGAAAAGAGGAGTTTTCTAAAATAAAAGAAAGAGCTCTTTTAAGCTTGGAAAATTTAAAACAACAAGTCGAAGCAACTAAAGAAATTTAATTGCGTTGAGTGTTAAAAAAAAGAGGTGTGTATGAGTCACGAGCTAAATTCCATGTCTCCAACAGAACCATCGATTCCTGGGTCTAGCTTAGGAGGATCTGATCAAACGATTGAAAAAAGAGAATCTCCTGCAGGAAATATTTATCAAGATCAGATGATTCACGGGACATCCACTCAGCAAAAATTGCCTACCCCTCCAATAGGATTAATAGTTGATATCATGGCAGATGTTCCTGCTTTAGAAAAACCAAGAGCCGCAGAAGAAATTGTCGCTGATGAAGTTGTTAAAACAAAACAGATTGATCAAGCCGTTTTAAATAAACAAATTAAGACAAAGCTTTTGGAAAACATCGTCAGTATTTTAGAAGATCACTATGAAGTGGCTAAACAAAATACTAAAGTGGGAGAAAAAAATGAAGATCCAGAATCTGAAGGAAGTCTCAATTATCTTGACGCTGTATTTGCAGCATTAAAAAGTACAAAAGAACAACTAAGGGTTAGTCAAATTGAAGACGCAGAAACAGCAAAAAAAACTTCTGATTATAAAATTGTAGAAATAGAAAAAAGAAGTGTTCTTGCCGATGAACAATTAGAGAAAATGGATAAAATGAAAAAATGGCAAGATATAATAGGTTTTGTTGGAGACGTCATGAAGTGGCTAGGGCCTGTTTTAGCTGGTGCTTGCCTAGTGGCAACGTTTTTAACAGCTGGATTAGCCGCTCCTTTACTAGTCGCATCATCTCTTCTTTTAGCATATTCTGTGGTGGATAGCATGTTTGGGGTGACAGCTAAGGTAATGGAAGAAGTTAATAAAGCGCTTGAAAGTGCAATGCCGAATTCAAGCTTAGGTCAAGCATTAACAAAAATTTTAATTGTAGCGGTTGCTGTTACAGTAATTGTAGCTGCTGTTGCATTAGGGAATGCTGCTTCTGCTGCAAATGTCGGTTCACAAATGGTTAAGAAAGCCGCTGAATTTATGTTGACAGCAATGAAACCTATTGCGATGCAAGCTGTTGTGATGGTGATCACAGCAAGTAATGCAATTCCAGAAGCAGCAGGTGAGTTAGCAGGATTATTTGCAGGCGAAGAGGGTGCTCAAGTTATTGAAACAATTGTTATGATTTTGCAATTAATAGCCGTGACAATGGCGATGCTTTTAATCGGAAAAGGTTCAAGTAAGCCTGAGCCGGATGTAAATCTTAAACCAAAACTTACTGCTTTAGAAAAAGTAAAAGAACTTGCCGATTCAATGCTACAAAAACTGAAAGAATTGCCAGCTGAAGCAAAAGGAACGGTGGTTGATACCCTCAAGGTGATAAGAAAAATGTTTAGTTCTGGAGGAGCGATGGATATTCTATCCGGAATTAAATCAATGGAAGGAAGTGTTAAGTTTTTAACAGGAATGCAATTGATTACAATTCTTATTGATGCTTCAGCAAGTACAGCTTCAGGATTAATGAATGTGAACGTTGCTAGGTTATATAATCAAGTAGGGGATATTAAATCAGAAGACGAGATGTTAGCGGGTTATCAAAAATCGATGGATCAATTAATTAATACAATTTATACAGGAATGGAGCAAGCAGGTCAGTCTGCTGAAACTGTTCAAGATGATTTAAATAGTTTAATATTTGGTTTTGGTCAATCAGTTCAAAATTTGTCATCATCCTCATATAGAGGTTAAGGAGAGCACCATGGCTCAAAATGAAACAGTCGATAAAATGCACGTTGTAATAGAAGAAATTTTGAATCAACTCAAGTTGATGAATGTCTCTGTTAATGAAGAGACAAAGCAAATGATTCAAAAAGTTGTTTCTAATTTACTAGAAAAAGGGATTCTTCCAAAAGAAACATTAGGGTTTAATCCAATGGTTTTGGAAAAAATTTATTTTCATGCATATAACTTATTTCAAGCTGGAAAATATAAAGATTCACTTCTTGTTTTTGAACTTTTGAATAATTTAGATCCATATGATGTTCGTTTTTGCTTTGCTGCTGGGGCATGTTATCATTATTCAAAAGATTATTTAAAAGCTGCTGGAAAATATATTGAATGCACAACACTAGATCCTGTTAATCCTATTCCTTATTTTCATCTTTACGACTGTTTTATGCATACAGATCATTTAATGAGTGCCTTTGTTGCGATTAATCAAATGATGAACATCATTGGAGATAATCCAGATTACCAAACTTTAAAAGATAAAGCTCAACTTGAAATTAATTTCTTAGAGGATCACCTTAAGAAACACCTAAAAGAAAAATACGAGGCGAAAGACTAAAAAATTTAATACTAATAATAACTGACTCATTGAGTCGATAATTATCATAATATTATGATATTAAAGGAGTAGATATGGGAGACCCAATCGTTCCAAACATTGAACCAACTGGAGTACATCGATACGAAGGAGTGTCTGATGCTGATCCAATTGAAGCAACAAAAGTGTCGAGAGATTCTTTGGGTTCAGTGATGAGACTTGAAGTGAGAAAGCTTTCAGTTGATAATGATTCTATTAAACCTGAAGCACCACAAATTTCAAAACCAGATCAATTAACCTTGTCAGGCCCAAATCGAAAAGAAGATAGTTTAGAATTAGTTTTATATCCAAAAATTGTTCCATTTTTAGCTATTCTATCGTTCATCATGAATGAGTTAGCGCGTTCACAAGGTATGGCGCATTATATGGAATCCGGCGTGGCAATGAAACAATTTGAAAACATTCAAACCAGTTATAAAATAAGTTCTGAAATTACTAAATCCACAGCTGAAAAAGAAGCAGCAATGTATCTTTCACAAGCTATCTCTTCTATTGGACAAGGTCTTTCGTCCTTTGGTCAGATAGGATTAAGTGCTCAGAACATCGCAAAAACTAAAGGAGATACTGAGGTTGTTGATTTTGATAGACAAATTGCAGCAAAAGAAGCGGAAAGAGATGCTCCTGTTGTAGCTGATCAGGCAGTTGTAAGGAGACCAGTAGAAGAAATAGAGAAAGACATACAAGGTTTAAAAAATCAAAAATCTGAAATTTTTAATAAGAAATTACAACAATTTAACTATGAAACACAATGGGCAGTTGAAGGTGTTAAAAATTCAATTGGTGCAGTGTCACAATTGAGTCAATCAAGTATTGCCAGTGAAAAAGGACAACTTGAAGCTGAAAGGCAAGTTGAAGAAGGATATAAACAAGCTTTCCAATCTCGTTATGATACTTCTGTAAGAAGTCGAGATGAGGCAGCAAGTAATATCTCTAGAACTTTAGATTCATTAAAAGACATGACAAAGAGTTACATTAACGCGACTAAAATTGGACAATAATTACATTGTTTTAATTATTTTTTTTCATAATGCTTGCTTGGTAAAGGCCGTAACTTAAAATGCCGTCCTTTCAGGACTCAATGATTTATTTACATTTTCCTAGGCCTCCGCTTCGCTTCGACCTAGGCTATCAAATGCCGGCCCATTGGGCCTGAAGAATTTTAGCTTAGATTATAATTATCTTAAGTTGTTTTTAGGCCCAACGGGCCGGCATTTGATAGCCTAGGTCGAAGCGAAGCGGAGGCCTAGGAAAATGTAAATAAATCATTGAGTCCTGAAAGGACGGCATTTTAAATGAATGCATGCTGTTAACAATCATTAATAGAGTGTGATTTATGCAAGATATATTTATTAATGAACTGAGTCAAGATCTTGATATGGAGGAATTTATCACCTCAAAAGAACCTTTTCACTACACATTAACTTTCGAAGATAACGTCGTCATTGAAGTTGTTAAATCCAATGATTCTTATCTTTTTAAAGCTAATATTGCTGAAATTCCTAAAGTGAATTCAGAATCTTTTTTATTGCGATTAATGGAAGCAAATCTTTTTGGCTTAGGCACTAGAGGGTCAGCTATTGGGCTCGATGAAAAAGAAAATCAAAGCACCCTTTCATTAGAAGTGGATGCAAATCAAAAATACCAAAATTTAAAAAATCAATTAGAAGATTTTGCAAATGTGATAGATTTTTGGAGAAAAGAATCATTAAATCATCACTGAAATAGACATTTTTGTTATGGTTAAAAGTGTGCATATGATTAACCTATTTTTATGATCCGCGTTTTTGGTTAATCTTTGCCATATACTTCTTGATCACAACAGATGGATATGAAAATATGGTTGCAAAATTAGTTGTTGAAGAAGGGGATCTAAAAGGATTATCTCTTACCCTTGAAAATGGAGATAGCTGGATTATTGGAAGAGATCCAGATGAATGTCAACTAGTCATTGAAGATCCCCTAGTTTCTCGTAAGCATTTTATCGCCAGAGAAACATCAGAGGGAATTGTAATTGAAAATTTAAGCCCTACAAATCCTCTGTATGTAAATGACGAAGCACTAATGACTTTTCCTCGTCTTCTCCATCAAGGTGATACTATTCAATTAGGAAATCAAGTTTTTCGTTTTTATGAAGATGCTTCCGCGCATGTTATTCCTGATTCAAATGATATTTCAGACGAAGAATTTACAGACGAAGAATCTATGCCAGATGCAGATGTCATTCCAACAGATACGATTGATGAAGATTGGCTGAAACCAGAAGTGGAATCGGATGAAGTTGAAGAAACTAGTCGAGAATTACAAGAAAATGAAGATTCTGCGTTTTTTTCTGAAAAACAAAATCAACCAAACAATGAAAAAAATACCGAAAATACATTTACAGAATCAATGAACACTGAACAAGATGAAACTGAAGAGCCCTACATCACACATTATGATACGATTTTAAAAGAAGATAATGAAGACATTGGGTCACTTGCTGAAATTAATTTTGGGCTCTCAGAAGTAGGCCGATGGCTTTTAAAAGTTATTGGTGGCCCAAATAATGGTGCTGAATTTTACATGGAAAATGGGAGCGATTATTTAATAGGAACTGATCCGCATAGTTGTGACATTGTTTTTCATGATACCAGTGTTTCAAGGCAACATGCAAAGATTTCTATTACTTCAGAAGATACAATTATTATTGAAGACTTAAAAAGTCGAAATGGTGTGATTGTTGATGGAGTTAAGATTCAAGATAAATCGATTGTCAATCCCAATGCGATTATTACATTAGGGACCACATCTTTTGCTGTTTATGATCGTGAAGGTGAAATGCATACGATTATTTCTCCTCTTCTCCCATCTATATTGAAAGCATTACAAAAAGAAGAATCTTCAAAATCTGTAGCAGAACAATCATTGGATGGATCTCTTGAAGATGATGAATCTTCAAGGGCATATCCTGAAGAAATAGAAGAAAATCTACGACAACCCCCAAGAAGTTTGGGGCCGTTGATCCTTCTTGCATTTATGGTTGGGTTATTTGTCGTCGCTGGACTTGGGACTTATGCATTATTTAAAACAGAGCCTGTTGTGGTTGAATCACAAGAGAATGCCGATGAACTTATTCAACAAAAATTAAAGAATTTTCCCGCAGTTCGTTATTCCTATAATAAAGCTAATCAAAAGCTGTTATTGATTGGACATGTTTCGACTCCAGATGAAAAAAGGGAATTATTGTATCAAGCGGAATCCCTTAAATTTATTAAGTCGATTGATGAATCAGGCATTGTGATCGATGAATATCAGTGGAAAGAATTTAATTCCATTATTTCAAAAAATCCACAATGGAAAGGGGTTAGGATATATTCACCAGAGGCAGGACAATTTGTGTTAACAGGCTATTTAAAAACTCGAAAACAAGCATCTGAGCTATCTTCCTATGTAAGTTCAATCTTTTCTTACATTGATTTACTAAAAAAAGAGGTTGTTGTTGAAGAAGACATTATATCTCAAATTTATACATGGCTACAAACTGCAAATTTACCCAATATAATTCCACAAATGACAAATGGTGATTTAACTTTGACAGGGAATGCACCATCTGACAAATTAAAAAATGTTGATGAAATTATTGC
>JAUXSJ010000174.1 GCA_030679615.1 Parachlamydiaceae bacterium
TCAATAAGATTGCTTTTGCTTTCTTATCAAAAGATTCAAATGAATCAAAATACACTTGTAATCGCCTTAAAGTGTTTAAATTTGTTGGAGTCACTTCTTTATTCTTTCCATAAAGAGGCCATGTCATATTACCAGAAACATGGAAACCCATTTCCATTAAGTTATCTTTTGAAACTGAAAGACCACGTCGAATTGTACTTCCTAAAACAAGACCTGTTCCAATAAAACCTCCAAATAAAAACCCTATGATTCCCCATAAAATAATTTTAGGTGATGTTGGATTTAATGCAGGGATAGCTAAATCCAAAGGTGCAGATTGAATTACTTCAAGATTATGGGCAATATTTTTTGACTCCACCATTTTTGCAATTTCTTCAACAATGCGTTTATTAGAATCCACTTCTTGTTTAATTAATTGCTCAGATACCCATTTCTTTGGAAAAGCTGCTAATTCTGCATGAATGACTTCTAAATGCTGCTTAATCAATATTCTTTCTTGCTGGAGACTATCTAAACGTGAACGTATGTAATCTTGGAGATTTTTTTCTAAAAGTGAAATTTGTTGATGAATAAGTCCCAAACTTACATGTTGTAAGGAATGAATTTTTTCATCCACAAGCTCTTTATTCAATTCCATTAATTGAATCATTTGTTGCAAATGCATTGCTAGAAAAGTTCGTTGTAAATTTAACTCATCTTTGATGCGTTCTTGTTCTCTAAGACTTTGATTATTAGAATCGCGTAAATTTAAAACTAATTCATTTGCTCTTTTGATCATATCCCGACTGACTAAATCTGTTAGATCAGCACTTAAAGAAGTAATTTCAAAATCAGGATCTTCAATTTGGTGAATAAAAAATAAATTTTGACGAATAGAACCTTCTAACTGGATCAACTGCTTGGAATAAAGCAAATAAAGATCTGTTGATACTTCTAATGTAATCCCTTGATATTCACCAGCTGGATTTTGCTGGTGTGTCAAACGCTCTTGCAGTACATGTTCATGGACTCCAAACAATCTCTCAAGATTTGAAAGATAAAAACGAAAATTTTCCTGAATTTTTTTGTAATTACTTGAATCATTTATTCGAGCATTATCCAATCTATCAAACCAACCCTTCAATAAAAATCTGTGATCATTAAGCAATTCTGAAGAAGGGTCAGGAGAACGATTTTCTTGAAAATTTGCAATAAGAGCTTTTAATTCATACGAATACTTTTGAACGATATTTAATTCATTCATTTGTTTTTCGAATGAAGTCTGAATATTATTAATATGGTCTAATGATCTTTTTTGAACTTCAATCTCATAACTATCTCTAAGCTGCTTAAAACGTCTAATTTCAGCTAAAATATGATTTATAACTGACGGATCCCCTTCTAATGAAGAAAAACGATCATAATAAGACATATTCCCAGGATTTAGATTTTCTAAACGCTTAATTTCTAGATCATTAGCCAGCAACTTATCCTTATATTCATGTTGATTGAGAACGAGGAAATCAATTTCTTTTTCTGAATCAATAAAACCTGCGCCATAGAGATCATCTGTTAAATAGGTAGCATGCTGATCCATGATATCTTTTAAATTAGATGAAAGCTGTTCTCTTCGTTTTTTCAAATAATCTAATTGCTTAAAAGAAATTTTATCGTGGTTTTGTTTTAAATAATGCTGAAATTTTTCCATGATTGAATTCACTAGTTTACTGGCGAATTGTCTGTCACGATGAGGATAAATAATTTTAAAATAAGATTTGTCGCTTTTAAAAGGCTCAATTTCTAAATGTGAATTAATCTCTTTAGTCACCATCTCAACGGGTTTAACGTCAAAATAATAACTCTGCGCATTAATAGGTTGATGCACATCTGATTGTTCAAGAGTAAAAGTCATTTCTCCATATTGAAAAGGAATTCCCAATTGCCCGACACCTAAAACTTTTTTAGGTTGATCTAATTCCATGATTTCGTAATGACCATCTTCAGATAAATCTAGCATTAACATGTGATAGATTTCCCCAGGATAATCAAGAAAAGTAATTTTTAAAGGGCAGCATGGGTCTTTTAAAACAGGTGCTTTATCTTTACCAAATGATAATGTAGCGACTAAGTTGTTTTTGATTGTCTTGAATAAACCTTCACGATCTGATTTAGCAACCAACGTTCCTTGCAATTGATGTTCGGTTATAACCTCTTTCATCAATTTGCGTGACTTAATTAATGAAGAAGCTTCGTTGTCAGAAGAACCACTCAGCCCTTGACCCAAAATTTGCATTAAGGATCCACCACCCATTAATCCCGAACTTTGGTTGTTTTTTTCTCTAAATGTGCCTTCTGACACATATTGAATGGGCTTGATCAATCCGAAAAAAATTCCCAATGCACCAAAAGCAAATGCCCATTTTAATATCTTCTTTTTATTACGTCGAAGAAGAGTTGTTATATCTGAAAAACAAAGGACAAATTTATCATCCTGCATGTTTCCTTGCGTCATAGTCATCCTAATATTATATCATTCTCAATTAGTAATTAAACGGTATGTTCCGTATGCAGTTTGAACACCTAAGCAACTTGGTAAAAGTTGATCAATAAATCGGTTCCATTGAGTAATAGGCTTCTCTGTAACATAAACGGTATCTCCAGGCATTAACAATAAACTGTCATTAGGTAAATGGATAATGTGATCCCATGATAGGACGTAAATTTTTGGATTTTGTAAATTCCCTCTAATGACTTGAATGCAATCACGATTACCTGTAAAAGGAATTCCCCCAGCAGAAACTAAAGCTTCTCGCAATGACATAAAACCATAAGGTAGATTCACTGCTCGCGGACTACCCACCTCACCCATTACCATGACAGTTGTATCACTTGGATTCGCAATGAAAATTCTGTCCCCACCTCGCATCACAATATTTTGCGACATGTCCCCTTCATTCATTAACTTATACAAATCAATTGGAAGCTGAACACCATCTCTGACAACGTAACTTTTAAAAAAATTTGCATTATTGGGTACTGAAGCGATCGCTAATATTTCATAAAGTCGAATCTTACCATCAACAGGAATCACAGGTCGCGTTACAGGACCCGTTAACTCCACTTTTCTTGATAGTCTATTTTTGTAATTTAAAAAAACTTCAATATCTTGAATATGTTCTCGATAATACAATTGGATTTTTTGACGGGCTTCTTCTAATGTAAGACCTGCTACTTCAATAGAGGGTATATCAGGTAAATCAATTTTTCCTTCACTAACACGAAAACCCACTCGGTCGTTTACCCATTGAATAGATTCCATCACATCAATTCTTTTCGGATGATAAATCGCAATATTCAAAATATCATCTTCAAAAATCACATCAAGATATTCCTCCATCATGTCACAACTAATCTCACCTAAATCTATTCCTTCCATTTCTAAAATAGATAACTTCCCTTGTTTAATTTTGTAAGAATCAATCACAAATTCATCCGCTCCAAAAACATCATATCGACAGCAGGGCCGTGAACATGAGGAAAGAATGCAAATAGAAAGAAAAAGAAATGCTAAAGAAATCAAACGAGCAATGTTCATATATTGACAACCATTAATTATTAATTAAATGAATTAATCTATAATGTTGCTGGAAGTTCTTATTTATACGAAAGACTTTTCTTATTTTTATTGAAAATTATTAAGCATTTAACTGCACCATGATGAATCAAATAAATTTTTTTTGAGGCGTAAAATCGTAAGCATCTAAAAATAAAATATTTAAAATTTCATTATTTGATTTGGGCACTATTGTCAATTATAAAATTCATTAAGTAAATTCTAAATTTACCAATGAAATTCCTTTCCTACTTTCAATGAATGTGTTTAAATGGTTTTTTATACGTTCAGTTTATCAACCGCGATGTATATAAATTACACGATAGACCTATGGCAATAATTGGATAAATGACGCCCAGATAAGAGAAATTTAGCCACAAAGCTACGCTTCGACAAGTCGAAGCTATGAAAGCGGTGACAAGTCACCGCACTCCACATGTAATCTAAAAAGGATTTCATCAAAAATCAGGCTAAAATTTGGAGTGCGCGTGACTTGTCACCGCTTTCATATGCTTCGACTTGTCGAAGCTGTGACTAAGAAACTTATATGAAGCATAGCTTCCAAAACAGAAGTCTGAAGTCTATACCTGTCTATCCTGTATATTTATACATCGATGAAGCGAAATATTCATCATGCGTTTTTTTGAAAGCAAACTTTCTTTTGTATTATTTCTTATTAGTATCCCCCTTCTATTCATGCCAAAAATCAATTTGATCAATGTTGGCAACGAAACAGCAGGACTTCGTTTTGATGATTTATTTCTATTAACCGTTGCTGCTTTAATCATGTTAACACATGGGTTATCAAGAAAAAAACTTTATAATATTGAAGGATGGATTCTTATACTCACAGGTTTTTCAATCCTGTCATTTCTTTCTAACCGATTTTTAGTTTCCTTGCAGGTAGTTCATTTAGATGCTAAAGTTTTTTATGCTGTCAGATTACTAGAATATTTTATGTTTTTTTACATTGGTACGATGGCATTCCAATTTGATCAAAAAGGAAAAATTATTCGTTTTTTCTTTTTGTGGAATTTTTTTCTAATGATTCTGCAAAAATTAAATCTAGCTGGTGCAGTGACAGTCCTTGGTTATGATGCAGATGTATCTAGTCGTGCACAAGGAATCGCTTCTTTTCCTTCTGAAATGGGTTTGTTATTAAATCTGATGTTTTGCTATTTAATTTATGACCCTGCTCCTGCAAGAATGATCAATCTATTTTCATCTCCCATGTCTCGTCATTTTTTGAGAAAAAGCTATCTGTATTGGATGTTTACTCTTTTTTCAATTTTAGTGATTTTTACCGGAAATCGAATCTCTTTGTTAGCTTTATTACTATGCTTTTTATGCAGGATGAAACAACAATTTAATTTTCGATCAATTAGTTCTATTATCATGATGTCAATTCTTATTCCGATTGTTATCGCGACGAGTGCTTTTGTCATCACAAAGACAGCCGCCATTTATCATAGAAGTGCTGGTTTGTTTTCTTTAAACAATCTAGAATTAGCTGTTGTTGTTTGGCAGGAAATAGATTTAGAAAAAGACCCTGTTGGGAATGAAGTGATTTCATCGCAAGATTATGATGCTAGTTGGTGGATGCGAATTCATAAATGGATTCATGTCATCAAAGCCTTTGTATCAAATCCTAGTGTATATCTACAAGGCCTAGGCCCAGGATATGCTTGGTCCGCACTAGATGGAGGTGTTTTAAGAATCATTATAGAAAATGGACTCATTGGTGCTTTTTTTTACTGGAAATTTTTCTCACATATTTATCGTATCAATACTCAAACTCGATGGATGTGTTTTGCGTTTTTTCTAAATTTAATCTTTTTTGATGCTTACCTCGCTTATAAAACGATGAGTTTTTTCTTGTTTGCTGTTGGACATTGTTTTCAAAAGGAACTGCAACAGCAAAAGTTACAAAAAGACATGATTGCATTACCTCTACCGGCTAAAGTTTCAGGGTACCTAAATACTTAAAAACTTAAGCTCTAAAGTATTCTGACCATCTCGACATATGAATTAAACTAAGGAAAATTCTATATCAACATTTGTAGCCTAGGCTTTAGCCTGGGCTTGTTTTTGCAGGCTTTAGCCTGCAAGTCCAGTTAAGATTTAACGTAGAAACTCTTACTGAATCAAGCCGCAATGTAACGTGACAAAGCACTCGTTTTGATTTAAAATGCTATCAATTACGCAATTGACATTTGTAGTAATGATATAGTCGATTAAAATTTCGAATATAAATGTAACGTTACTTGCAGGCTAAAGCCTGCAAAAACAAGCCCAGGCTAAAGCCTAGGCTACAAATTATTGATACTGAATTTCCTTAATCCACAACGTTACGCTTCAAAAAGTCGAAATTTCAGAAAGCTGTGACAAGTCACAACACTCCAAATTTATATGTGAGTCCAACTCCGACAGAATGGTTATAGAAATGACAGCCCCCCTGATGGAATTTATATTCCAAAGAAATCTCGGTATTACAGAAAATTGGACAAGACAACCCAGTCATCAATTGAAAAGAAAAATGATTCCACTTTTCGTTAAAAACAATACGAGAATTTGACGAGTGCATTTGTTGAAAATCATAACCAATACCAGCCCCAATAAAAGGTTGGATATCACAAAATGAACACCCCCACGAAGATAACGGTAAATCCCATAAGAAGTTACCCATAAAAGAGGAAGTTTGGAAATGTCCATCTTTGGAACACCCCTGTCCAAAGAAACTAATTTTCTTTATAGCATTTCTTCTATAAGCATATTCACCTTCCAAACGCAATCCATAACGCCAACAATAGCCTACGCAGCCCGAAATAACATACCCTGTTTGATAGGAGGATTTGTTATCATCGATTTCAGTATTTTGTAAAAAATTAGCACCTGAAAAAATCTTGACATAGAATCTCGTCTCATCAAAACAACAGCTGTCTTCATAGCAAGGGTCTTCAAAACATTCTTCTTGAGCTTGCACATTCGCTACCATGAAAAATAAAAAGGACATTAAAAGGAGTGAAATATTTTTTTTCATATTGATAACTCACCGTTTTTTTGAGCGTAATTCATGTTTCAAAATTTCACTAGTTCGCAATCCGATCATCATAGCCGGAGCAGTCGTATTACCATCAGGCATCTTCGAACAAATAGAATTGTCCCCTACATAAACGTTCTTTGTACCATGCACAAGTGTATTGCCACCAACTACACCTCCGGCATCCAGAGGGGCCATTTTACAATGTGATACAAAGTGATGTATATCTAGTGATAAATTGCTGTTATTTTTTACATATTGCTCAACAACTTCGTCGTTATAACCAGAAAGAATGACTAAGTTGATAGGATCGCTTAAAATAGGTTTAAAGTAAGGTGAGGGAAATGGGTACAAGATACTTAATTGCTCTAATAGAGCACGAATATAGACCGAAACAGCACTCTTCATATTCTCCAGGTCTATAGGGTTTTGATAAAAACCATCGTCTGCTGCAGCTATCTGAAATGAATTATCGCTTTGGATTGTGACACTTCCCTCACTAACTGGATTCAAAAGATCAAATCCAATAGCTAGTAAAGGAGGTGTTTTTTCGGTAGCTGGAATATATTCGAACAAAATCTGTAGCATTCGTGGATCATTAGCACCACCTCCCACAACAGGCAAATAAATATTATTGATAGTAAATGCATACGAGGCTCCAGATGGAACACCGCTAAGGGCGGGATCTGCTAACATCGTAATAAAAATAAGTGGATGGTTTTGAAGATGTTTTCCTACATTTTCATTAATGAAAACGGGCTTAATTCCAGCATTCTGCAAGGCTTCCGACGGACCTATCCCTGAAAGCTGTAACAACTTGCTACTATTGATACCGCTTGCCAAAACAACGGCTTTACGAGCTTTTGCTACGAAGACTTGCCCATCTTTTGCATATTTTACTTTTTTGGCACGTCCATGCTTATCAAATATTATTTTTAAGGCTACCGAATCGAAGAGCATAAACAGCTTGTGTCCATTAACTCCTTGTCCTTCGGGCGTCATAACAGTACTATTTAAATAGGCTGTCGCGCTACTCACTCGTTTGGTACCCGTAGGGTCAATAAACCACTGCGCGCGCGGGTCTATACAGTTCGCTACATTCGGATCATTATAGTCCACAACTGTTAGAAGGAAAGGAAATGCAGCTTGTGAAGCAGGTAATAGCACTTGTGATGTTACTTCAGATATAGTAGGCGTCTGTAATACATTGACAGCACCTCCAACACCTCGCCCCTTTGACGTAATTGTCAATCCTTGGTAGTTCTCAAGTTTATTGAATGTTTTCAGGATCTTATCTAAACTCCAATTGTCACTACCGGAAATTTCTTCCCAACTCGAATACATAGCGCTTGACCCGCGACAATAATACAATCCGTTAATCGATGAGCCGCCGCCCAATAACATCCCTGTTGTCCAATCGCTGGTTCGTCCATTGAGTCCTGGCATCGGTAGGGATTGAGTCCATCCTGGCCAAAAAAATTGAGCTCTTCCAGGTCCTCCAGGTAATAGAAATGCTGGGAGGCCTACTTGCTGTATTGCTGGATCATTTGTTAAATTTAGCCCACCCTCTATTCCTAATACTGAAAAGCGACCATTCTCTGATAGCTCACTCATCAATATGCAACCAGCCGCACCACCACCAATGACTATGATATCAGCTTCTAGCTCATTTCCAGACATTTTACATCGGTATGGCTTGGTTTGTGAACAATGTTCGCCAAAAAGACTGATTGTAGTTGCAGCTAAGGCGAGAGTAATCAATTTAATATACATAGATAAAATCCTCCGACGACAACTTTATATAAAAAATTTTAGTTGTCAAGATTTAATCTTTAGGTTGGCGCTAGTACATCATACCGATGAAATTTAAAATTTCAATTTTGGAAACCATACTGTGAAAAAATCTTTAAAAACATTTAGGGATTGACAGGAAGAAATACAAATGGCTTTGCTTCCTCAAAATCTTTTGCAACATTACCCGCATATACCTTACCACTAGATGTAATAAGCCTTTTTACAGGTGCATTTTCATTGAAGTCAAGATCTGCAAGCGGAACCCAAAAGGTATTTGGACTTGTTGCTGAGTCAAAAAAATAGGTTTTATTTTTCTGATCAGAAACGACGCGCCAAAGTGTTGATGCAATGTTTGGCTCGCCTGGCGTTGTGATCCCTAAAGGTACGCTAACACTTCGAATAACACCCATAACACTAGCTACAGCTTGATTGATATAGGTATGTTGTGGAACAGCTGAGATATAATTTGATGTAGCTTCTTTTGGGATAGATTTAATAAGGAATGAAGCGCGCGCAAAACGATCAGCCGC
>JAUXSJ010000175.1 GCA_030679615.1 Parachlamydiaceae bacterium
CCAATAACAATCCAAAAGCAATATACATCACACTTAATAATACAGAACCAATAAAACCTGGTTGATGACGACTTTTAAAAGTGCGGTATAACTGTATCGCTCCACTAAAGAAAAGTAACCAACCAATAAATAATTCAGTACTTAAGGTAGAAATTCCAGGCATAGCAATTGCTAAAATTCCTAATATAGTTAAAAGAATCCCTTCTAGTAACACAACATGACGGTTATTTTTGAACCATTCCATTTAACATCTCCTTGTTAATCATAAAAAAAAATTTTTATCTATTCATGCAAATTATTTTTTTAAAGTTTCTATGTTAGGTTGTGGAGTCATTCTTAAATACGGTTTAAGTTCGCGATAGCCATTTGGAAAATATTTATTTAGTTCTTCAGGATTAGTAATACTTGGCAAAATGACACATTCTTGTCCCCATTCCCAATTAGCTGGAGTGGCTACTTTGTAAGAATCAGTTAATTGTAAGGAATCTAAAACACGTAAAATTTCTTTAAAATTTCTTCCCGTCGACGGGGGATAACAAAACGTCAATCTAACTTTTTTTTGTGGATCAATAATAAATACAGATCGAACTGTTATGGTCTCATTAACATGAGGATGAATCATCCCATATAATCTGGCAATATTTCCATTTTCATCTGCAATGATAGGAAAATTCATTTTCACTTGCTGTGTTTCACAGATATCTTTTACCCATTCTTGATGTGTATTAAGTGGATTTACACTTAGGGCAATCATTTTAGTTTGACGTTGATCAAATTCTTTCTTTAATTTTGCTGCGACTCCAAGCTCTGTCGTACAAACAGGTGTAAAATCTTTTGGATGGGAAAAAAAAATACCCCAAGAACGATCCAACCATTCATGAAACTTTATTGGTCCTTCTGTCGTCTCTGCATTAAAATCTGGAGCTATGTCACCGATTTTTAATTCAACTGTCATAAAAAATCCTTACATTTCATATTTTAGTATTGGTTGTAATCTCTTGAGGCAATCCCGCTTGTTTCCAGGCTTGCATTCCCCCTCTTACATTCATTACCTTAAATCCACCTTGCTTTTCTACTAAAGAGGCAGCCAAAGAGGCTCTAGCTCCACTTTTACACACAAAGGCTATAGGAACTTTTGTTGGTAAATCGTTTAACGAATCTTTTAAGTGAGTTAATTCTATATGATGTGCTCCGGCTATGTGACCTGAGTTCCACTCCGATGAAGTACGTACATCAACAAGATACAAATGACTGATATTTAAATTATCTTCAGTAAAATCTTTCGTGTTAATTAATTCAAAAGAAGTTAGGTAAGGATTTAGATATGAATCAGTTTGATCAAAACAAATAACCCAAACCTCTTGATCAAAACCCATTACGCGTATTTGTTCAATAGCTTGAAAGGCAATTTGAGACGTTTCTGCAATAAAACCTAAAGGCTTATTCTCAGGTAACATCCAGCCACACCAATGTGAAAATGAAATATTAAATGGAATATTTAATGAATTTTTTAAATGTGAGATCGCAAATATTTCAGGTTGACGAAGATCAATTAAAAACAATTCTTCGATTTTTTTTTGATTTTCTTGTCCTTTCCAATCTTTCACCAATAATTCACCTAAAAAAGAAGGTCCTTTTAAATTCATTTTTTTTAATCGTGAAAAATAAGGAGGCGCTAGAGTGTTTTCAGAAAGAATGTTTTTTATCCAAACATCTTCCGAATGATTTTTAAAATAGGAATTACAAGATCTCTCATACCCCAAAGAAGAGGAATTTTTACTATTTAAAGCTTTTCCACATAAACTTCCCAATGTGTGTGAAGGATAAATCTCAACAAAATCAGGTAGGATAGAAAAAACTGTAAAAAGAGTATGATAAAGTTGTTTAGCTAATTCATGACTTTCCTTGACTCCTAATAAATCTGGTCGTCCGACACTCCCAACAAATAAGCTATCTCCTGTTAATACAAACCAAGGAATTTCAGAATCACGTGTATCATCGTAACAAATCCAACTGATATGTTCTGGTGTATGACCTGGAGTGTGCAATGCTTTTAAATGGAACGTTTCGAGCTTTAATTCCATTCCTTCTTTTACGACAACATCTGCATAGGCTGGCACCCAATCTGCACCCCCCATTCCAGAACACCATATGCGTGGTTTATTATTTAATTCATGTTTGAGTTCTTTTGCACCTGATACAAAATCTGCATGTACATGGGTTTCTAAAATATCTGTGATTGTAAATCCATGACTTTGGGCATTGACAATATAAGGTACAATATGACGTGTAGGATCAATAATGATGCATTTTTTTGAAATTTCGTCTCCCAACAGAAAAGACTGTATAGCTAATCCTGGTGTTTTAATAATTTGAAAATACAAATTCACCTCAAAATTTTTCATTGTAAATTGATTTATTATATAACAAATAACGCATTTAAAAAAAAATTTTACATGACGTTTAAAAATTCAACAAAATTAACAATTTAAATTTATTTTAAATAAAATATTTTTTTAACTTTTCATTGAAAAAAAATACATAAACTCTATACGAATGATCAAACAATTAATTAATGCATAATTAAGGAAAACCCATGAAAACATTGATTCATTTTCTCTTTTTTATTTCCGCAATCAATTCTTTATCAGCTAGTAGCAATTCTAGCGATTCATCTGACTCATGTCATTCGAGACATTATATTGAAGTCAGCCATCGAACATTTGACAAACTCTTGGCTAAATTTTTTATAAAAAGCTTAGAAAAGAAATTTCATTTGGATGTCCGAGGTCCCCCAGGGCCACAAGGACCTCGTGGTTTTCGTGGACCAATTGGACCACAGGGAATTCCTGGTCCGGATCGACCATTAACTAACACTATTTTTGTAGACGTTAACACAACTTCAACGACTCAAGATGGATCGATAACAAATCCCTATTCATCCATACAAACAGCATTAAATACAATAACACCAGGTACGACTGTTAATGGAAAACTTAGAACGGTAACTTTATTAATTGCGAGTGGAATTTACCCAGAAAACCTTGTTATTAACTCAAATAATAATCAAATTGAATTAGTGGCTTTAGGTTCAGTTTATATCGTCAATTTTATGACCCCGAGCGTTGATCCGAGAAGTGTAACGATCAATTTTTTAGCGACTACTGTTCCTGATCCAAGTTTAGGATTTGGAGACATGGTTAGTTTTACTGACTTAAATTCGAGTTTTTTTTATAAGAATGCTCAATCTGGTGAAATTGGACAAACCGGTCAATTTCTAATTACAGGGACTCTATTTATTAATGATCTTTCAACCGCTACTACAGCACCTAATCTTGTTTCCTATCGTGGAGGAATTATTGGCATACCGCTAGGAGGTGGTTCTCCCACTACATCTATTGACGGAACAGGATCAACTCGACTCCATTTTTTAAATTTAGACAATGCTTCAATTGTTTCGAGCTTAAATGACCCTTTTGCAGTGATCAATGCAAGAGATACTCTTTTTGGAGGAAATAGTCCTAGTGTAGTTGTAAATTCATATGGGCTTATTTATTATTCTGCCATTTCAAATGGAATGACAATCGCCACTGTGCCCGGACTTTTAGCGGGTCGTGGATCAGGGATTTATTCTAGTGATTTATCAGGAACTTATACCTATACAGGACCTGTTCCAGCTGCACCTAATTTACCTTGGTTATTTGATGGAGCGACAAATTATTGGCGTAAACAAAATGGGGCTGTCGTTAACATAGCAGAAGTTGAAGTGTTATTCGACGGTACGCCATAACAAACTCCAAAGCTAAGCTGTAAGCTGTCATAGCAGGGAGCATCGACAAGTCGATGCGTATAAAAAAAGCGGTGACAAGTCACACGCACTCCAAATTTACTATTATGGAGTGCGCGCGACTTGTCACCACTTTCTTTCATTTGTATCGACTTGTCGATACTTCCCTCTATAAAACCATACAGGTTTAGCTGTGGAGTCGTTTTTACTTTAAATTTGAGTTTGTAGTTTTAGTTCATTCTCTATTTTATTACCTGCATTAATCATTAAAAGACCAATAACGAATTTTTCACGATCGTCTGTTGAAACTCTAAATTGATTGTACAGTTTTTCATAACGATCCACTTTATTTTTTAATTCGTCGCTCATTTGAGGTTGTTTTTTTGCTTCATTAAATACATCGATTGAATGAATAAAATCAGCTTTCTGCTTTTGTCTTTTTAAAATAGAAATAGTTGCATTTCTCGTTCCTTCGATTTGGTCTTCCAATTTTTTATTCCATGTCATCAACGCTTTTTCTGCTGTTTGACAACCCTTATTAAAAAAGCCTAATACATTATTTAAAGAAACTTGTTTAGATTTTTCTATGTCATTTGTTCCTGATAATTTATCGTACATATCATAAATATGATCCAACCTCTCTTTTTCAAGAGGAGAAGGTGGAATAAATTGTTGGTCAGGATTAAAACCATAAAGAATAATTCGGCATTCTTCCGCTAATCCCATGTAAAGTTCTGTTACTGCTTGTTCATTTGTCATTCCAGTTTTAATGAATGCTTCAGTTCTAAAAATAGGGATTGCGGTCATCGTTTCATATTTCTTTTCTGCTAAAGGCTTACTTTTATCTTCTGAATATTGTTGCGCAAAAGTCAACGCTTGTCTTGCTGAAGAAGCTTTAGAAGAAGATATGTAAAGATGTTCAGGGTTATTTCCACCTGGCACAATACAGTTAATAGCTTCTTGAACATTTTCTCCAGTATTTTTCGATTCTTTGGCCAATTTAATTTGAACTTTTCCAGCACTATCTTGTTTAAATTGTTCAACAACTTCACAATCTATTTGTTCATCACGCAGGGATTCTATTAAAGTACTTCCTAAGCTCTCCGCTTCGGTGGTTCCAGAAAACTTACCATTGTGAAATTCTCCAATTAATGGAAATAATCCAGTTGTGGCATGACCACCCATTCCCATGACTAATACTTGAACGTTAAGATTTATATCCTTTTCTTTTGCATATTGTTGGATATATTTAATTTGATAAGCAACATACATGGGTGTTGTTTGTTCGTTATTACCTGGCTCTAAAATTCTAATAATACTTCCATCTTTTAAATTCATTCGATCAAGTGATTCTTTCATGAAATTTTCGAAAGATGGATCTTCAACATTAAAATTATTACAAAGACTCTCAGCATTTAAATTTTCACTTTTTAAAGCTTCCACATACTCATTGTTAATTTTTAAAAGAGTATCGTAATCCAAATTAATTTTAGTCTTTGAAGGATCATCTTTGGTTGTATATTTACTCCGAATATTTTCATCAAAACATACCAGAGCTTTATCAATGTCTTTGCTCACATACGAGACCGGTCCATTATGTGAATCATTATAAGCAACCGCTTGATTAAGTCCTTCACGACCACCTGTGGCTTGAAGAGTCGTTTCGACCATTTTTTTGGCATCTATTGAATTTAATCCAATAGTGATTAAGGTCGGAACCTCGTCAAAAAGAGGTTTTTTAGGTAATACGGCTGCTCTTTTTACAATTGCAGAAAAAATATTTTCTACAGCTTTGGTTTCGCCAACAACAGTTGAAGACGCTAGTGATTCAGGAATTGTTTTTTTATGATCCGCGACGCAAATATAATGATCTTTTCCTAATTTTTCAAAGGCAGGAAAATCATTTCCGGTTTCTCGTGGGTCATCACCTAAATAAATAACATCTAACTTTAATGAAGGATGAACCGGTAATTTTTTTTGTTCTTCTAATGCATGCTTTCTATAACCAGATACTTCTTCAGGAAGTCCCTCTTTATTAATAACTACTAACGTATGACCCCCAGCAGCTCCAATTGCAATTCTGGAACAGATTTCTTGCTTTTCTTCTTCAGGAACACCTTTCATAATACGATTAAATGTACGCGTTGGGTCATTTCCTGAATTAATAATCACAATTCCACCAGATCTCAAATAATTAAGGATGGATTCTTTTGCTGGGGAATTATCTAAATTTCTAGCTTCTGGACTTTCGTTTCGTTGTGGGGGATCCCAAATTGTTCCATCGGCATCACTAATCACAACACTTTTTGTTTGAGATGCATCAATATGCTTCCCTGGAATGTAGTTCATTTGCTCTAAGAGCTCATCAAAATGATTGGCAATATAATTTATGGTTGTAGCTTTTGAAACATTTTTTGTTCCGATTTCCACAGTTGTCTGACCAGCTGACACAAGTGAGATGTCTGGAAATGATTCCTTAAGTTTTTTATATCCAATATCTCTTTCTGAACCATTTGCATAACAAAGGGCAATATTTGCAATGCATGAATCATTACCTGGAACTTGTCTAAGTTCCATTCTAGGTTTTCTACCTTCAGAAAGTCTATTTCCATCCATTAACCATTTTTTTGTCACTTGAAATTCATCTCTTCCAGTTTTACATTGATCAAACGCTCTTGGAATGTCATTTTTGCATTCTTCAATCTGTGATTGAATAAAATCATCCATCACAAATTCTGCGACTGAAACATCTACTCCAATTTCTTCTGTCTTTTCTTCTTTGATTTCAATTTTTCCAGATGAAATAACACTACTTTTTTTATTAATTTCTTTTGAACTTTCAAATAACTTACTATCTTTTTCAATAATAACGTTTGTACGCTTTTTTGTTTTACCCGACGATATACTTGAACTTCTTGAAGAAATCTCTTTAGAGAATAAATTTATTTTTTCTTCTTTAGAGTGGGGTGTTTTTTGCTTATTCTTATCATTCGAAATATGAAACTCTTCCCCTAATGGCTTAAAACTTTCACCGCCGACATTGGAATTATTATTCATAGTACCCTCTCTATAAAAAATTATTAATCTTTCTCATCAGGCTTTATTAATATATTCAAACAAAATCAAAATTATATTATTAAGATTTAATTAAAAAAATTTTATAATTAATAAAAATATCTTGAATTTATATTTATTTTTTGTTATCTTTACGGAATATTAATATAAATAGGTGGAAGATGATTAGTTCAATTCAATATAACCAAAGTACTACTGAGTCCATTCATTCAAATAATAAATCATCTAATTATTTCTATTTTCAAAATGAAAAATTTGAATCTTCACAAAAATTTCCAGAAGAATTTTTAAACACGGTGATCGATAAAATTGATGGATTTTCAAAAAAATCATTTCGAGAGATTCAAGAAAATCACCATAATGAACGACGTCCTTTTTATGTTTGTATTACAGAGGAAAGAGGAAGAAATTATTTTTTTGATGGTTATAAATTCATAGAAAATTTTAAAAGATGTGAAGAGACTGAAACAATTTTATGCTATCCAAACACAAAACTGCCGATCCAATCTTTTGAAATCTATCAATCCACTTATGATAACCCAAACCTTAAACCGATTCTTAACGAAGCAGACTGTAAAAACCCCATTAATTCCCTACAAATTTTATATACAAACCCAGTTTTTTCAAAAAAACAAAGGGCACAAATTGAATATCTTTTATCTCAATCTTTTTTTGAAAAATATCAAAATGAAAACAACGATTTTGAATCACTTGAAAAAGCGATCATTTATGCTCAAAAATCGAGTCAAAAAATTCATTCAGCAAAATACACATTATTTGAATGCTTAAAAGAAAATCATCAATTAGCAAAATCTTTTTCCTATTTAATTCAATTTTGGAAAAATCATGATGATACTTTTTCTCATGAAGGATTATTAGACATAGCTAATCAATGTGAGGATGCAGGATATCCACATATTGCTTTGTTATTTTTTGAAAAAGGGGCTTATCAAGGTATTCCTTATTCTATTGCAAAAACCATTGAGTACTATTCTATGGGAATTGGATCGCAATTGAATTTAGATAAAGCTGAATTTTGGAAAAATCAATTAGGAACGGAATGGAAAAACAAATCTATTAACGCATATTTAGAATATCTTGGTGAGACACAACCAAATTATGATTCTGAAAATCTCATTACATTAAATTTACCAGAAGAGTGGTTGATGAAAGAACAACAAATCGTTTTGCCTAATGAGAAAAGCATTTCTTTGATGATAGGATTTTGCGATTTTGTTAAAGCGCAGAAATCATTTATTCATTTTACATAAAAGATTCCACAGCTTAGCCATTTTTTTCTAGAAGGGAGCATCGACAAGTCGATGCATATAAAAAAAGCGGTGACATGTCACACGCACTCCAAATTTTTAATTTGATTAAAATCCATTTATAACACCATGTGGAGTGCGGTGACTTGTCACCGCTTTCTTTCACATGCATCGATTTGTCGATGCTCACGGATTTGGTAGCCTATAGTTTAGCTTTGGAGTCTCGTTTGAATAAGCTCATTTTTTTGATTTACAATTGCTAAAAAACCACTGTGGTATTGAGTATTGACTCAATCGTATGAAAAAAATGTTCTCTTTTTTGAATATCAGATTCACAATAAATAAAACCAATACACATATTTCCATGTGTTTTAACACAAGCAGATGAAAGATCAACTGCTGGAATTTCTAGTTTTTGAATGGCCTCAAAAATAGATTCTTTTGCTGCAAGATCTTCAACAATACTCAATACATAAAAGTGTGAGCTTTCTGAATGAGACTTAAGGTAAAATCCTTCTTGTTTATACTCCCTTAAACCTTCTAATAACATTAAAAATAATGTTTTAAATGATTTTGGGTCCAACAATGTTCTTGCTATTACAGGAGCTAAGGAATAAAAAAAATTCTCAAAAAGATTTTCATCATAATCTAATCCATCTATCACTAAATATTCTCGAATCAGTGATAGCAATTCATTCTGCTTTGAAATCATGCCACCATTGTAATCTCTGATTTCTCCCACAACTTTACATAATTCACCTACAACAATTTGACGGGCATTTAGCAAATCGATTGAATGATCATCTCTCAAAAAACCCTCTTTCGATAATTTAACACGAAATACCGATGCTTCTTTGACATATTTATTTCTTACAAAACCCATCTCTTTAGTCCTATCGGGAATATATTCAATCAAGGTGTCTGATTTTTGAAATAATTCTGCAATGGAGCAATGACCCGGTTTTAAAATTCTGGCTAAAATGACTGTAAAATAAAGATGCGAATGTGCCTGTTCTTCAAAATTGATTAATACTTGAGGAATATCTCGTACGTATTTAATTTGATTCGATAGAGTTAAAATATTTCGCATTACCTCTTCTTCATTTCTTGGCATGAAAACATGATGTAAGCGTTGTTCTACTCGATTTTTTAAATTAGAAGGTAGTTCTTTTCTTAATTTCTTAATATCGGATGGAGTAAACTGCTCTCCATTCTTTTTTTCAATTTCGATGTAAGCTATACAAATATTCTCATTTCCCAATTTATGAATAAAAAAAGAATCATCTATAGATATGGCATTAGGAATATAGTATTGTATTGCCTTCATCAAGTGTTTCTGCCCGAATGTTTCTTGTTCACGAAGAAAATTAATACCAACTAAAATTCCCAATACGGATTTCACACCTTGTTGTGTTTTAATTAAAGCTCGAAAGATTTTTAAATTTAAATATCTTCGATGAGATTTATTTTTAATTGCCTCACGAAGCGATTTTCTAAATAAATACTGTATGCTAATAATTCGACTAAGGTGCCTTGATTGACGAGCTGCTTTAAATTCATCGCGACAAGTCACCAAAACATGTTGCATTTCATTAAAGACATCCTGGTCATAAGCATAGGGAAATCGTTTCACTAATGAAGCAATAAAACTCTGAATTAATGCTGTTTTATCATCAGCAGATAATCCCTTAATTTCCAAAATTCTTTGCGCATAGAATTCAGAGTGCATTCCCAATGTAATTTCTGTTCCTATAATGGGGAAATTGCGTTGAATTTCATCAAATTCGGATTCACTTTCTAAAGAAATCATAACTTCACAAATCGTATAAACTTCTTCACTAGAGTAAATTAAACGGAAATCCGAAGCATACACCAAAACAACATTCAATCTTTTACCTGGAGCTAGCCACCGACTAATCATTTCAAAAAAAAACTTAAACGAACTTGGGCGATATTTTGAAAGGGCAAAAAATGAAATCGTTCCAGGGAATTTTCTTGAAGAAGTAGAAAAAGTAATGAGGGGCATGACCTGCTTTAAAATGCCCTGTTGGTGACGATAAAAAGCTTCTTCATTTTCTTGAATTTCAAAAAAATTTTTAGGTAGAATTTTTTTTAAAGTCCGAAGTGTTATATCTCGATAATTTTGATTGCTTTCCTCATCTCCCTCAGGAGAGTCAAATAAAGTGGTAATCGGAAGCGATTCATAAGGATTTGTCATTTAACTCCAAAGGATTTAATGCGTTTCATACAGAGGAGTGAGTTCTCTATTTTTTTCAGGATTATATATTAAAGTTCCTTCTTGTGAATTAGACATAAAGGATGTAACAAGCAAAGGCAAGCCATTTTTAGCAGCGAGTTGTATGGCACGAGGATGCAATACTTTAGCACCATCATTAACAATCTTTAAAGCTGATTCATATGAAAGATGAGAAAAATTTTGTGCATCCGCATGAAATTTTGGATCTTTATCAAAGATTCCGCAAACATCTTTATAAAATTCAACTTTATTCGCATTTAAAGCTAACCCTATAGCCACAGCAGTTGTATCTGATCCACCTCGACCTAATGTCGTCACATCTTTTCGTTCATTTACACCTTGAAATCCAGCAATGATGACAATATGACCGGCATCAAGACTTTCTTTTACTCGATAAGGTCTAACATCCAAAATTTGCGCATCAGAATGTTTTGTACATGTAATAATTCCTGATTGACTTCCTGTAAAACTAATTGCTGAGTGATTTTCTCGATGCAATGCCATCGCTAATAAAGACATGCTGATGCGCTCACCAGCACTCATAAGCATATCGAATTCTCTTTGAGGAGGATCCTCATTAACACTTTTAGCCAACTCGATCAATTGATCGGTTGTTTTTCCCATCGCACTTACAACAATAATCAGACGTGGGTGTTTTTTTTTCTTAGCAATAATTAAATTTGCAATTTTAGAAAAATGAGAAGGGGTGGCAAAAGCAGCACCACCAAATTTCATTACGAGTGTGTTCATGGCAATTAACTCT
>JAUXSJ010000176.1 GCA_030679615.1 Parachlamydiaceae bacterium
GTTCTAAATATGAAGCATTCTTTAAGCAATGTACAGCGATTGAAAAAACTTCCCTATTATTAAATTCAAAAGCGCCATATTTTGAAATTCTATAAATGTTCCAACAACTTAATACGGAATCATTTTTTACAACTATGTCAATTTCTTGTTGCTCTAATAAAAACGTCCACAGGATTTTCCAAGATTCACTTGAAAACGAATTGAGTTTTCCTTGATATGAAAAATCTTTATAAGAAAGTAGCTGTAATGTTGCTATAAACTCTACGTAAAAAGTTTTTTCCCAAAGTGATTTACAATATAATAAGACTAAATCATTAAACCTTGTTTGATCAAAGGGTACAGGTTGATCTAACCGTTGAATAAATTGAGTTCCATAAAACAAATGAAAGATGGCTTGATCTTTGTTTAATTCACAAACCCAATTGAATAAATCTTTTATCAGTTCATTTTCTTTTTTATTCTCTATCATCAAAACTAAAAGATCGATCAATTTAGAATATTGATGCGATTTAATGTATTCTTTTAAGAAATCCAGATCGTTTTTATTTAACAATAAAAGAATATCTTGATTGATTGTCATACTTTCCCAATCAAGCTTAAAAATTTCTCTTTTATAATTCTCATGCTGATTTTTAGAAGGATTAATCTCATGAAGTGTTTTCAGTAATATTTTTAGTTGATCAATGTGATTGTTTTTATAAAGACGCTCTAAAATCGTCGTTTGAAATTCCAATAACCATTTAAAAATGCGATCAGGAATAAAAGAAGCTTCTTTTAGAAGCATTGCTAACAATACGCTGATTTCTAAATTTAGTGCTTGAGTGTCTTCATTTCGAGTTTTTGGGAATAACTTTAATGTTTGTTGAAATATTTCCCACAAAGACTTTTCACGGTTTGTAGTGTTTATTAAATAAGATTTTCTTAAGTACTCTAAAAATGTTTTCTTTAATTTAATATTATTTTCAACAGATGATTGATAAACTTTTTGACTAAAATTAATAAAAATAGAGCTTAAAAAAAACTGATCAAACCATTCCCAGACAGATCCATCATCAATATCCTCTGAACCAGGAGTAAATGAAAGTACATCTTGAACTAATTGAATAATTATGTTCATAACCTCTTGGACATGTTCGATATCAGATGAAGTATATGAAATTAATAATGGTAATAACTTTAGTTTTTCTTGATTCAACTTCTCAATGGATTGTTTTTTTAAAGCTTTCACAATTAGCTTGAAAGGGTCTATTGATTCATGAAAATCTTTCAATTTTTCATGAACCATTTTTTCTTGATGTTGATTAATTACTCCACTGATTAATTGAGATTGATGTCGATAAATCGTTAAATAGAGTAGATCACTCGGAAATGATTCAAATAATAATAAGTAAAGTTGCAACCCTATCGTTTGAATAATATTTGAAGGGCTATTTAATAATTTTTCGATTTTTTCATTAAAAATAAATGGATCAATCTCTAACGTCGATAAATAATCATTTAAAGGATGTTTTGATTGAATCGTATTTTTTTCTACAAAAAAGATTTCACCAATTTTCATAAGAGAATTGGAAAATTTGTGTTTTGAAAAATAGTTTTCGACTTTTTCTACACTATCATTTAATTGGATCTTTAGCCACATATGAAACGGTTTTTTTAAATAAAAATAGGGTTTCCCATTATGAATTGTTGCTGATTCAGAATCCCACAACCAAATAAGAATTTCCAAATATGCTACAAAAACATCCCAAGGAACTCGATCATCAATTAAAGCAATTTTCATCTGAGTAAACATCGACGATGAACTGCACTGTTCTTTAATCGTCACTTTCCAATGATAGTTCTCAACAAGTTCCCATAATTGAAAAAAAAATTCATTGTTAAAATTGATATCATTTGCAAGAGATTGACAGGCTCTAAAAATAAAACCACCTAAATAATAAGGTTCTAGATCGATGTTCGAAATTTCATTTTCAACTTTTTTAAAATAAGCTTGAATCACCAAGTAAATATAACCTTCAAGTGTATTTCTTTTTTCCTCCGGTAAAATAATTCTTTTAGGATCTAATTTAGATAAAATTTGATCTCTATTTTCCAGTAAATAATTTACCATTTTTTTTTCATGTGAAGGATGTAGAAAGCGTCCTCCTTTTCTAATAGCATGTTTCCAACCATCTTCATTAAACGTTGTCGGCGTCATGCTATTCAAAAGCAAATCAACTAAGGCTTGTCCGTAGAAAGGGTCGCTATTAATTAAAATCTTTTCCAATGAATGGGTGCTCAAAAATCCCATTAATGAGAGTCCATAACAATTTAGGCTTGATAAATTTGGATTTTCTAAAGTCAATTGTTGATTATAAAAACCAACAACATTAATATCGATAGGCTTGTAATCAGTATTTAAAGACAAAATTGTACATTTTGTTAATCCTTTATCGATACGATTAAAATGACGAATCCCGTTAGAAGCTAACAAAAATGATTTACAAATGTTAAATAAATCCAAAGATGGATTGTAAATAGGCTCTTTAGAATAATTTTCATAGATATAACTCATGATTTTAATTGTCAGCTTTTCTAAAATAGATTGAGTTACATATGCATATGAATCAATATTATTACAAGAAAGCACAATTCTTAAATCAATGTCTGCACCTTCTTTATCAATTTGTTCTGAAAAATGTTCCATTGTTGAGAACCAGGTCTCAAGCGTTTTTAAATCTATTTTTTCATTGAATAAACGATGACACATCTCGATAAAACAATCTTTACCAATTAAATGCGCTAATTCACTTCCTATTAAATAACATTCTAATAGATAGACATGTTTAATGTTTTTTGGATCAGTCGCTTTCAAAGGAAATATCCCATCAATATATTCTAGTATTTCTCGTAATGAAATTTGAATATTCAATGGATAATGTTTTTTTAAATAAACGATCGGTCCTGTTGAAATTGAAAATTTTTTATCTAATAGATCATTTATTCGAGATTGTAAATTAAAAAAAGAGGGTGATTTTTTTAATATTTCAAAAACAAATAAACGTGAACAACTCCCATTAAATACACCATAATTATTACAAAATCCTAACTCATTAATTATTTTGAAAATGATATCTGGATTTGAAAAACAAGGAAAAAACGGATGAAGACCATCTAATTGTGTATTATTGTGATTTTGTTCATTTTGAAAATTTTCAGAAGAATTATTTTCTATTTTATTTAAAGTCAAAGAAGAATTTATAGATAACAATGGATTATCTACAAGATTATTAATTGGAATCATAATTTTATTATTATTTTATAGTCGATTAAATTACATTTGATAATTTTTGACCGCGTCAAAGCCTCGAGATTGAAAAATTTTTTCATGTGCAATATTGATTTAATATTGCACATGAAAAAATTTATTCAATCGCGAGAGCTTTCACGCTGGTCAAAATTTTATCAACTGTGATTTAATCGACTATAATATTAAGTATTACATAAAAAAAACAAATAAATGACTATAGTAGATTGAACGTTATCATGAAAGAAATATTGCAGAAATATAAAAATGAATAAAAGATTAGGCGTTCATTAAAACTATATCCTAATTATTGATGGTATAGACTGATAAGCCATTAAGATAAGTAAAATTCTGGCCCATAAAAATAACAGGATATGCAGGATCGCTTTCAGCGGCAGGATAATGAACATAGCTGATGATTCCCACAAACTCTTTGTTTAAACCGTTACCTAATGTTCATTATCCTGCCGCTGAAAGCGATCCTGCATATCCTGTTATTTTTTATGGGCCCGATATCTTGAGCCAGTCCATCCTTAATTTTTTACATCACTGATTAGCTGATTAGATAGGCGCATCAAGATTAAAAATTAGTCAGCTTTCATGTAATTTTGATCAATTACAAAAAGAGCAGCCTTATCATCACCGATCAATTTGATTCGATCTAAATTATCTTGAGCATTTTTTTCTTCTTCAACTTGTTCAGTTATAAACCATTGAAGAAAAACTTGAGTTGCATAATCTTTTTCTTCACCAGCTAATTCATAAAGTTGATGAATCCAATGAGTCACTTTTCTTTCATGAGCTAAAGCCATTTCAAAAATTTCTTCAATAGAGTTAAAAGTCGATGGAGGTTTATCAATCGCTTGTAAATTTACATTAAGATTGCGATCTATAATATAATTATAAATTTTCATTCCATGCTCATGCTCTTCATCCGCTTGTCGGCGAAACCATTTAGCAAAACCATCTAATGGTATATTTTCAAAATAAGACGCCATTGCTAAATAAAGATAAGATGAAAAAAATTCATGCTTAATTTGTTCGTTCAGAGCTTTATATAATTTATCGTTCATGATTCCCTCCTGTGAGATACATTGATTTTATAAAATAGAGGGATAAGTTGAAAGAAGAAAAGCAAAAAAAATGGGCAGAATAATTATTCTGCCCAAAATATCTAAGTATATCAATCTTTGATGATTAGAATACAACTCCAACATCTAAGATAACGCTAGATGAATCCCATTTTACATGACGTACTGGAATATCTAGGAAACACTTACGCTCTACGTTTCCAAAGCTATTCTCATCAGTTGTAATGCGATTATGTGCGTGATCTGCACACCACCATTGAAACTCGCCTCTTAAAGCAAGAGTCCAGCTGTCACACATTTCCCAACTTACACCGATATCAAATACAGATCCATAAGCATTTTTTGCATGCTGTTGGAAGCGGTTATTGAAATATCCGTTTTGGTTGAAGTTATCATGTTTAGCTTTTGCATGGTAATGAGCCCAGTGAAACTCGTAACCACCAAAAATATTCCATTGGCAGCATAAGTTGTAATCAAAATCAAACCCTATGAAAGGACCATTCCAACGTGTATGGATTCCTCGTCCATTTCCACCGTATGAAGATCCAGAAGAGTAATCATAGTAGTAGCTTGATGATGATGAATAATAGTAATCAGAGCTTGATGAATATCCATATCCATGATGATCACCTTTAAAATGCTGACCGTGCCATGAATAACCAATCAATGGAGAAACACTAAATGTGTTATCGCATAATTGGAATTGGTAACCGACAGCAAATTTCACATCATAAACACTTCCCTTCACTTTATGTGAAGAATTGTCAAATCCAACATCATATGATGAACCTGATGAGTAACCATCAAATCCTAATGAATCATGGTGATGAACTTTTCCTGAACTTACCCAACCATAATCAGCTGAACCACGTAAGTACACGTTGTCACATGTGACATATTTGCCGCGTAATTCTATTGTCCAAATATTAATGTTTTTCCAATCAAAATCTGAATGAAAAGTTGGACCAAATGTATCGTAGTAATCATCATAATCACTACCGCTTGAATAATATCCAGAATGAATATCTGATTTCCATTTTAAACTATCTTGACGATAGCCAACGCCTATTTCAAGTTTTGAATCCATTGCTTCAGGCCAAAAAGCTTGAGCAGCAGAACAAATTGAAAGAGACGCCATAACTGACAACAGTAATTTGCGCATATATGTCCTCTCTAATTGATTTTAAATGGTTTTGGGATCTTTTAACCAGAATATAAACATAAAGGTGAGAATTACGCAATAGTAAATCTTGCATTTGCAATTGTGTTAGGTAAACCAAAGACTACATCTTCTATTGTATACACTACATCTTCAACTTCACAAACCCCTAATTCTATGAGCTTTCTGATGCATTTTTGTACAATTTCCTCTGGTGTAGAGGCGCCTGCTGTAAGGCCAATAATTTTCTTATTTTTGAGCCATTTTGGCTGAATTTCTTTCTCATCATTGATCAAATAGGACTCAATCCCGCGCTTTAATGCTACTTCTTGTAATCGATTTGAGTTAGAACTTTGCGGGTCACCCACAACAAGTATAAGGTCTGTTATGTCTGTGATTTCTCTTAGAGCCATTTGTCGATTGGTTGTTGCATAACAAATTGACGAGCTTGGTAGCGTTTCAATTAATGGATATCGCTCTTTTAAAGCTTCTGTAATGTCTTTAACATCGTCTAAGCTTAATGTTGTTTGTGTAATATAGAATAATTTTTCTTGAGGAGAAAATTGGAGTGAGTAAACATCCTCTACTGATTCAACAATTGTCGTTACATCCGGCGCCTCTCCAGCCGTTCCGATAATTTCAACGTGATTGCGATGGCCTATAAGAACTATCTTATACCCTTGAGCTGCAAATCTTTTTACTGCAGAGTGTACTCTTGTTACCAAGCCACATGTCGCATCAATTTCAATGAGCTGTCTTTTTCTTGCTTGTTCTCGTACCGCTGGTGAGACTCCATGAGCAGAATAAATTAATCGTGATCCTTCAGGAACATCTTCTATCTCTTCTATAAAAATAGCACCTTTATTTTTTAAATCTTGTACAACATGACGATTATGAACAATTTCATGTTTAACATAAATCGGTGCACCCCAAATAGATAATGCTTTTTCAACTGTTTCAATCGCGCGTTCTACCCCAGCGCAAAATCCTCTGGGTTTAGATAATAGTAATTTCATCTGGTCTCCAAAAATTTTAAAAATTCTAATTCGCTTAACCTTTTAGAGACGTCAGAGACAGCAAAGACGTCAGAGACATCAAAGACATGCAAGCTGCAGAAAACAATTGCTAG
>JAUXSJ010000179.1 GCA_030679615.1 Parachlamydiaceae bacterium
ACTCTCATAAACTAAGAATACATTTATATACATGTTTTAGAGTCCGTAGGACGACTCCCATTACAGCCCACTGACTGAGGAGCGAGTTTACGAGCAACGAAGGAACTGTGGGAATTAGATAAAAAAAGCATAGAGCTCGTAGAGCGACTCAGAAAAAATTAGAATTAAGGCCGTAGGAATTTATGGGTAATAGGATGGGCCCTGTTTTCGCTTTTTTTCAAGAGAATAATGTTCATGCCGTGTCATTTCGACTCAATCAATTCAATCATACAGTGCATATGTGGATATCCGAACCTAAAAAAGCGAAGGCGGGGCCTTCTCACTCCAAAAGATATGTTGAACCATGGCAATTGATTAAAAAAGCCTAAAGTCGATACAGGGATCACTCAGAAGCAATGAGATACCTGAGAAAGTAAAATCTTAAATCTATCTCAATTAGCTCATTCTTTCTCAGTGATCTCTGAGTTTAATTTTACTCCATTATCCGTTAAGTTGATGACATTGCGCTGGGTTAAGGCTAATTAAAGTATGTTTCAACAAGTAGAAGATTTGTTTTGATGTCGTTAGAGAACGCATGGTCAATCAGGCAACACATACTGTATCAATAATTTGTTGATTTTGACATTTCACTGCCAAATTTTTAATGGTTTTGCATACAGTATTTTTAGCATTCTCTTCATTATCTATTGTCCAGCTCGGTTCATTAATATAAATAGCTCGAAATTTCTTGGAATGAGTATTTGTGTCACTTAATGCGCCTTCTTGTAAATTATTGGCAAATCTTTCGACTGTGGATAATTGGTCGTCAAATAAAATCACACATTCATTAATTTCACTCGACTTACCTTGAGGATATATTTTAGGATCGCTTCTTGGGTATTCAGGGTAGTAAAAACTTGCAACGGATTCAAGTCCTTCATATTTATAAGGATTATTTGTACATGTAATAGACGTTCCTTCTTTGCATCCTCCACTATATTGAAATAACTCATCCTTATTTACGTCGCCAGGAACGAGTGGTTTTCCGTCATTGTCTGCAGTATCTGTACCATCACCAATAATTGTGCTCACATCGGAAATTCCTTTGTCTGTGTAGATAGAAAGAATATAATCATAAAATCTTGTTTTTCCAGATGTGTGCAAATGATCTAAACTGCTACCTCTGTCACTTAAACCATTATATATAGCATTCATAGATCGTTGAGCTGTTCCTTTATCTTCTCCTGTATTGATTCCTATCCCATAACCTAACTCCACACAGGTGGAGACAGCTGCCATTGAACCTGGTTCAGTTAAAGTACTATCAATATCAAAAACACATAAACCAGAAGGTGGAAGGGCTGTCGATTCAGCGGATAGCTGATTGAATTGAATGGAAGTTCCAAATAGTAAGAAAAAAACTAATATAAAATAATTAATCATTGTAATCCTATTTTTGCATTAACATTAAAATAAAATTATCACCTAAAACTATTATTTTATTATTAAGAAATAAAAATAATTTATTTAAAAAACTGTGTTTCACTTCGTTTTAAAATAAATTGTTTATAATTTAATTGTGTTAATGTTATTATTAAATAAAAGGATGTAATAAATATGAAATCAGATTTTGGAGCATTTTTCGTCAAAGAGTCAAATTTGGACTAATTCATTAAGAATTAGTCCATATCTTTCAACCTATTAATCGACTAATAATTTAATAAATAAAAATTTTTGAGGTTAGGGATGTTAAATAAAATTTTAAATTTTATTCACCATTTTGATGAAAAAATGCATTATTCAATTTATTATTCATTGTTAAAAGTTAAAAATGAAGATGGAATTTTTATTGAGGATGCGGTGCATCAAAAAAAATGCCCGTATCAAACAGGTCGATGGAATTTTATGATAGCAAATAAAGATTATTCTTGTGGTATATACAAAGTCCTTGAAACGATTCGACAAAAATTTTTTAGTTCTATAGAAACTAACAAAAAAAACATTGAATTGATTTTATGTTTGCATAAACATAATTCAGATGAAGTTTATTCTTTAAATGACAAAGAAAACAGCAAAAATAAAGAAATTTGTAAGTGTGATAATAAAATTTCTAAAAAAATTTTTTTCAAAGTCATTAAACCTGTTTTAGATGAAATGTTGAAAAATACACAGTATCAAATAAAAACTAAAATAGTTAAAGAATCTTAATAACAAAGCTAACTAAAAAAATTCTACGTTTAATGTTGTATTTATTTATAAGTGATAGAGTTTAGGAACATCAGAAACAGCAACTTCAAAGGGACTTTCATTTGCCTTTGCAGTTTCTGATGTCTCTTTTTTTGATTGACAGCAATTATCGAATGAAAAGCCAATGTTGTTGTACAGCGCTTTGTTGCTTAAAGGTTGCTTTTGTCTTTAAAGGATCGAATTTTTGATCAAATTGAGATTTTAAATTATCGTCAAATTGCTTCTCTAATTCTTGAAATTGTTCAACCACTTCAGGATCAAACTGAATCTTTTCAAGGCCTTCTTTTAATTCGTTTGGTGTCAATTGCAATTCATTTAAAAATTTTTCATATGACTGATGAAAATTTTCGAGCCTTATTTTAAATTCATTAAACTCTTTTTCGCTAGAAGAAGTGATTAAATCAAAATTTTTATTGCTAGTCACTTAAAACCTCATAAATTAAAACAAGTTAACTCAATTATAATAAAATTAATTATTTAATTCTACTATTTATTTAAATTAAGCTATTAAACTGAATTTATATAGATCTTAAGAGTAAGCATAAAATGCAGTCTTTCAGGACTCGATGATTATTTTACGGTTTTCTAGGCCTCCGCTTCGCTTAATGGCATCAAATTAAAAAAATTTGTGTACAATTGCAACCTGAGGGCTGTAATTGTATGCAAATTTCTTTAAGTTGGTGACGTTGCACTTCTCTCTGAGCGTATATGCAAATACGGTCATTGAAAATTTGAATACAGGCCCTAGGTCGAAGGGAAGCGGAATAATTTTACTTAATGCCATTTTACTAGGATTACAAAATTACCTCTAATAGCATGTATAATTATATTGTGAATGTGGTAAGGATTGTGATTTTCAATCAAACTTTGATTTTTTCAATAATTTTATCAGCATTTTCAATGATTAGACTTGATAATTCAACATATTTTGAATCTGTTTGAGGGTCTGGGCTCTTCCCAAAAAGAACATCTTTTAATGCAATAGCATATTGGTTTTTTACGTGATTAACCTCAGTACCACTTGATTCAGGAAAAACGCTTTTTAAAAATAAAATGTAATCTTTTAAAATTGCTAATTTGTCTTTATCAATCGCGTTCATTTCTTTGGCTATTGGAGATAATAATTTCAAATCTAAAGATATGATATTACTTGATGTATAATTCTCGTAATTAAATAACATTTTAGATTTTTGATTGGCATCTAAAAATGAAAGTTGTTGAAGGCTTTGTTTCATAATTGTGCCTAAAAATTTCAACCTTTCATTTTTACTAATTTGATTTAAAAATAAATTGCTTAGATCATTTTCTTTATTAACTTCTGCTTCATCTCCATAAAATTGAGTATCTTCTTCAATTTCTTTTTTTATGCCCAAATTTTCTTTTAAATCATCTTCAAAAATATCAAAACGTTCCTTCTCATTCTCGTTTATTTCTTTGGAAAGACCTGATGCTATTTGAGTTTTTTCCGTTTTATCAAAATGATTTATTTGATTTAAAATGACATCGACTTTACTTGATAAAGCGTCCTCTTTTATTTCGATTTTTTTATTCATTAATTTAAAAAAAAATAAATTTGTTATCGCTCCAGAAGATCCACCTAATGCAGCACCACTTGCAACCCCTAAAGCGATTGCTCCAAATCCTAGACCACCTGTTAAGACTGTGATTCCCACGCCTATTGTTCCTCCTATCACACCTCCAATGATTGAAGAAAAAACAGTCAGTCCAATCGCCTTAGTTTTACTATAGGATGAGTTAGGTTTATCATGAACATTGAAATTTTCAGAAAAAACTTTGTATTCTTGATTCTTTAATTGATAGTTATTTATTTTCATAAAACCCTAAAACTTTTTAATTTAATTTTAAGGTTTAATAATTAAGCTTTTATAAATATTAATTAAGATTTGTAATAATAATTAAAGTTGTTGTGATATTTCTTCCTGTATCCATTCATATAAAATAACTTAACTCCAAATCCTGTT
>JAUXSJ010000116.1 GCA_030679615.1 Parachlamydiaceae bacterium
CTCGTCAGAGCGATTCAAAAGCTATTCAGAATCAATCGCATACGACTAGATGATTACAAATCATTAAATGTAAAGTATTTTTTGTCTTGATGCTTATGCCTATTTATCTTGTTATTTTTTTGTATGCGTTACTCTTATTAAAAAAAAGTCGACGAAGGATTCACATCCACAAAATATTTCACAACCCTAGGAATCACAGTATTCATCTCAACCTTTTTCAACGCCTCATTTAAAGGAATCATTGAGGGCCCCTTCAATAAAAACTGAAAGCGATGATTGTCCTTCATCTTGGCATATCCACAAGGAACAACGGGCTGAAATTCAAAATTTTGCGGAAGGCACCGCACCAGAGCCTGGCGAAAATGTTCTGCTACATTCTGAGTTTGTTTTGCATCTTTTCCAGAAAAAAGAATCTTGGCTAAATGACTAAATGGCGGGTAATTAAAAATTTTTCGCACGCCGATTTCTTCTTCATAAAATCCCAAGTAATCTTGCTTTGCAGCGTACTGAATTGTTGGGTGATCAGGAATACCAGTTTGAATAATTACTTCGCCTGGAATCGATCCACGTCCTGAACGACCTGCAACTTGAGTAATCAACTGAAAAACAGTTTCGGATGCACGAAAATCGGGGATGTTTAATCCAGAGTCACTGTTAAGAACGCCCACAAGAGTTACTTCAGAAAAATGGAGCCCTTTAGCGATCATTTGAGTTCCAATCAGTACATCTGCTTTTCCTGTCCCAAAATCTTTAAGCAATTTGTGATGACTGCCTTTGTGCTTGGTCGTATCGGCATCAAGTCTGATTGTCCTGACAGCTGGAAAAATGGCATGAAGGGCTCGTTCTACTTGTTCTGTGCCAATACCCCTGAATTTCAATGGTTTATCACCCCTACACTCAGGACAACTTTTTGGTGGTGGAGACACTTGAAATCCGCATAGATGACAAGCTAGGCAATTATCACCTAAATGAAAAGTTAAAGGAAGATCACAATGCTGACATTTAAAGGTGTGTTGGCAATCTTGGCATAATAAGACAGAATGATATCCTCGTCGATTTAAAAAGAGGATCGTCTGTTCTCCTTTTTGTATCCTTTTTTCAATGCCATTTAATAAAAGTTCAGAAAAACTGGTGATGCGTTTCGCCTTTTCATACTCTTTTTTCATGTCCACAACATGAACATGTGGAAGTGAAGCTACTTCGGCACGTTGATTCAGAAGACTTAATGTATATTTTCTCTGAAGAGAGTTGTAGTAGCTTTCAAGACTGGGTGTAGCGCTCCCTAAAATCACAGTGCTTTTTGTTAATTTCCCACGCATTACTGCCGTGTCACGGGCTTGATAACAGGGGTTTTGTTCACTCTGTTTATATGAATGTTCATGCTCTTCATCAATAATAATGAGCCCTAAATTTTCAACAGGACTGAAAATAGCTGATCGTGCACCAATAACAATTTTAGCTTTTCCAGAACGGATATGATGCCATTCATCATTGCGCTCACCTTGACTTAAACGATGATGTAAAATAGCTATTTTTTCTTGAAAACGACTTTTAAAACGTTCAATGGTTTGTGAAGTTAAAGAAATTTCAGGAACAAGCATAATGGTTCCTTTGTTTTCCTTAAGTGCACGATCAATCGCTTGCAAATAGACTTCTGTTTTACCGCTTCCTGTAATTCCGTAAAGTAAATGAGTTTCATACACAGATTGCTGAATGCTAGTTTCAATTTTTTTTAAAGCTTCAGCTTGTTGTGGATTTAAAATTTTAGGTTTTGTAGAAAAATATTCTTCATTAATCAAAGGGGAGCGATCAATGCGTACAATATCTAAAAGCAAGTATCCTTTTTTAGCTAATGCGTCCACAGAGCTTCTGGAACATTTAGTTGTTTCGAGTAGTTTTGAAAGAAGGATTCCTTTTTTAATCGGTAATAAAGCTTCTAGAATGGTGGCTTGAGCAGGACTTTTTTCTCGTATGGATAAGCAAATTTCGCGAAGTTCTTCTCTTGTTTTTGCTCGCATCACATACAATTGTTCTTTTGGATCCATACCTTTCCTCACGCCAGGAGGTAAAATGATTCTAAAAACATCTCTAAGGGGTGAGCAATAGTAACGTGATACCCATAAAGCAAGCTGAAATAAATCTGGTGGAATTAAAGGAGTATCGGAAAGGAGGTGTGCAATAGGTTTTACATTTAAAAAATCGGGTTTATTTTTAAGATCAAGCACATATCCATTTTGAATTTTCCCTCGTAATGGAACCGCTACGCGACTTCCTTGCTTTATCGTTAAAAGAAGATCGTTAGGAATTCCGTAATCAAGAGCTTTATCAATTGCGACATCTAAAATGACGGATGCGTAAGCAGGAAAGGGTTCCATTTTATTCTTTTTATTTTCTAAGCATTAGGTAAACCCCATTAAAACCAACATGTGACGCACAAAATTACAGGATAGGAAGGCATAGGCATTAGGCTAAAAATAATAATCGTTATATTATACTTATTAGCCTGAAAGGCTTAAATTGCAACAGCCCAGGGCATCGCCCTGGGTTAAATGAAACATTAAATCGCAGTCTGAAAGACTGCAATAGAACTATAAT
>JAUXSJ010000204.1 GCA_030679615.1 Parachlamydiaceae bacterium
GCCTTCGCACTCCAAAAGGTGATGATCTCAAAGCTAAATTTTTACGCCATTATCGCTTAAGTTAACGAAGATTGTAACCAACTTTCTCAAACGAAGTCATTTTTATATCTAATTCAGAATTATAATTTTATTAATTATAAAGAAAAAATAATAAAATATTTATTTTTTACAAACATCTATTATTTAAAATATGTACAAATTAACAAAAACATCAAACAATAATAAAACAATAATAAAAGAATTAAAAATGAATAATCTAAACGAATTTAATTCAAATAATAAAAACATGGCAGTAAATCAGAATGTTTCTGATGTAAATGAATTAAATAAATTAAGAGAAAAAAATAAAGTAATAAATTTTGTTAAAGATGTTTTGTCTTTAGGAATAAGACATGTTTATTGGAACCATCAATTAAAAGTTTCTCTTTTAAATAATCATTCCGAAGGAGTGAAACAAGCGTTAGCTAAAGGTGCTTCCCAAAATTTATCATTAAAAAACTGGAAATTATTAACACAAAACGAAGGTTCTATCAATCAAGAATCAGTCAAACTATTTATACAATTCTCTATTTTAAAAAATAAAAATCGTTTAGTTGAAAAGAAATGGGTTAGTCAGCTTTTTAGAGAAAAAATGACACCTCAAAACATGAATACGATCTCAAAAATAATAAGTGTCTATTCAAGTGAATACTCAAATATTTATGATAATAAAACCCATGAATTAGATAAATTTAGTCGAGTTTTTTTAAAGTTTATTAGTCAAAAAAATTTTTCAAATAAAACTCAAGATATTCAAAATATTCAAGAAACAATTATGAATATCATTGAAGTTAAGCAAAAATTAAAAAACAGTGATTCGCATTTTATATTATCTCAACTAACATATAATGACGTCGATTTCCTGAAAACTTCAATTAACCTTTTAAATAGCACTAATTGTTCTTTATTATTTATCTCTAAAATGGAAAATTTTTTTAATGATATTACATTTGATAATATAATCTTAGGTGATAAAAATTTTGATAAATTATTCTTTTCATTTAATGAATCACTAATTCAAGCAAAAAAGAATTTATTTCTTCAATCAATCAAAGAAAAAAATATTTATCTAATCAATGCCCTTATCTTAGCAAATGTTGCTTATCAAGGCGTGATTGTTAATCCAATTCCAGAAAAAGAATTATTAAATTTATTAGAAAAAACTCTAGATTATCCTCGTGGTTTTTGGGCAACAATCAACAGATTTAATGAATTAGATCATTCAACAATTAAAATAATTTTTAATTCAACAAAAAATTTTAAATATGAAGATAAAAAATTATTATTAAAAAAACTATTAGAGAAATTACCTGAAAATTATCATTTTAATGAGCAAGAACAACAATATATATTACAGCTAATAACATCGAGTAATTTTGATTCTAAAACCAATGAATTAATTTCACAAATTGACTTTAATCAATTTAACCAAAGTAATAAAAACAATCCTTTATTACAACTAACTTCAAAAAAAGATCCTTTTAGTCAACTAATGATTAAAAAACTTATTGAGTCTGGTTTAAGTACTAGGGGTGCAACGCTTGCTCTTTATGCTGCACATATTCATCAAAATAATGAAATGATTAATATGATTAACCAACCGAATTTAAATAAAGTCAATTTACAGCCTGATGATATATTAGTTATTTTATCCCCAACCTTAGATTTAGATTCAATTGATAACAGTGACATTGAAGTCATGAATGATATTAAAATTCATTTTATTAATTTTTTTGAAGAAAAAATAAACAATATAATTACAGAAAACGAAGTTGATTTAAATGAAAAAATAAACAATATAATTACAGAAAACGAAGTTGATTCAAATGAAAAAATAAACAATCTAATTACAAAAAACGAAGTTGATTTAAATGAAAAAATAAACAATATAATTACAGAAAACGAAGTTGATTCAAATGAGAACATTAACAAATTAAATGATAAAATTACTTATTTAAAAAACATTTCTTCCTCTGAATTCTTTAAAGAAATTAATAGCACCGAAAAATTAATAAAATTCTTAAAAATTAATGAACTTTAAATCAAGTGGAATAAACATGAGTAATTTTAAAATTAAAGATAACCAATTAAATCAATATAACGATTTTAATCACATTAAAGATGATAAAAAAATTAAAAATACAATACTTAAATTTTTAACCTTTAATATTAGAGAAATATATTGGAATTACAAATTAAAACAATCATTGATAAAAAATGATAAATTAGGTGTTTTAACTGCACTTAAAAATTGTACAAACGACAAGCTTTCTTTAAAAACTTGGACTAAATTAATTGCTGATTCTCAATTTCTGAATAATGAAGCAATAAAAACATATATTCAATACTCAGTATCCACAAACAGCAGTGTTGTTTCTCAAAAAAAATGGATAGGTTATCTTTTTAGAGATAAAGGAGTCAGCAAGACTCCGACAACACAAATGAATACCGTTGCTAAAGTTGTTCAACTATTCGAAACAACCAATGAAGAAGTTTATGAAAATCGCTTCCCTAGTGAATTAAATCGATTTTCTAGATTATTTGTTAAGCACTTAGCAAATACACACAACAAAAAATTCCAACCTAAAGATGTAAAAGAAAGTAATGAGAACTTAAAGAATCTTTTTGATCGCTTAGATAAAGAATTTATTTCTAATCATCAACATTTAGTCATTGATCTCATTAAAAATTATCCTGTAAGTCTTCCATTGCTTTCAAAAATCGAATCACTTTCTCATGGAGATGATAAACTCACTGATGCCTTAGAATTAGCAAAGTATAAATTACTTACTGAAGCAAAAAAAGTTGAAAACATTTCACTTTTTAAAGCAATTCTCGAAGGAAGTGAATTTTCTGGAGTTTCTGTGAACCCCCTTAAGCTTTCACCTGAAGAATTGGAAAAATTAATGGATACTTCCAATCAAGAAATTCTCACTTTAATTCTTAATCAACTAGATCAAGTGAGTGAAGAAAAAGCTAGAGTCATTTTAAATATGATTTTAGACAATTCACAGCTCAGTATTAATGATTTAACCGAAAATGATAAGTTTTTACTAAAGACATTATTATTAAAACTTCCAAAAGATATGCGACTTTTTAGAAACGATCAAAAATTAATTCTTTGGTTTCTAATGAATGGAATTTTTACAAAGCCAAAATCGAATATTATTATTTCAACAAATCATGAGTTTAATCTTATTTTAAATCGTTTAAATTTCGATGATTTTGAAATTATTTTTAATAAAATTGCTTTGAGTAGTATTGCAAAAATTGATTCTTTAGATGAAAATTTAGCTAATTTGAATCAATTAGCTTCTAAACTCATTGAGGGTTCAAAAACCTCAGATTTACTTCCAGCTCATAAAGCTGCTAAACATAGTTCAAATAAATCATTATTAAATACGATTGATAATCGCTTTAAAAAAGAGAACAGAAGCCCCGAAATAAAACTTAACATTGATGATTTATTCATCGCAACTTCTTCAAATCGAGATATCTACTCAACTGTTGACGATTTTTATACTTTAAGCACGCAATCAAAAGAAGAAAAAATTAAAAAAACAGAACATAAGCTGTTCTATTAAGCACAAAGTTGTGAAAATTAACCACTGAGATCACTGGCTCGACTTTACGTTTTATCGTAGTATGTTTTCATAACAACCAAGTTTATTTTTATCTTATTCGAAAAATCCTCAGATGCATTTTGGAGTGCGAAAGCCCTGCCTTCGCTTTTTTTCAGCGAGAATATTGATAATGTGGTGTTATTTTCAATTCGATCAATTTTTAATCTATAAAAGAGCATATGCGGGTATTCGAGCCATAAAAAAGCGAAGACAGGACCTTCGCACTCCAATGGATTATGAAGGTATGGCGATTGGAAAAAAAAGCTTAAACCGAGTTAGTAATCTGAATGATTACTTATTTTTTAATTCATTGTTTTTCATACTGTAAAAATAACGCATTCCAATAGGTGTAAAAATCGTTGTAATAGCTATAACAATAATCATTGCTGCATATAATTCATTATTCAGTATTTTATTGTTTAATCCCACTTCAGCAAAAATCAATCCAACTTCTCCTCGTGGAATCATAGCTAATCCCACAGCCCATTTAATCCATTTATTTTCTTTGAGTAGTAGAAAACCTGAAGCAAATTTACCAATAATGGCCACAATTAAAATTGAGATAGATAAGAACCATACAAATGTGGAATCCCATTGAATTTCTCTTAAGTTTAAGGATAACCCTACGGTCACAAAGAAAATGGGTGCAAATAGATGGACAATGGGTTTCATTTTTTTTTCAACTTTCTTAGAAAACTCTTCATCAAAATCCAAAAATTTACGAAGAGAACCTACGGGAAGATAAAATTGCTTTGAAAGAGCTAAACCAGCCGCAAAACCTCCTAGCAATTCTGGAGCTCCCACTTTATGGGCTATCCAACCGAAAAATAAAATAAGTGTCACAATTGATGTTGGCACTAAACCTGGAATTTCACTTTTTGCATCATAATATTTAATTAAGCTAGCAATACATTTCGCTGCAATCGGTGCTAAAATCAAAAATAGAAGAATAAATAAAATGATTTTCCCGACATTAGGAAGATTCACTCCACCACTGATTGAAAATTCATACACCATCGAGAGTAAGATAATCCCAATGATATCGTCGATCACAGCAGCGCCTAATACAATTTGCGATTCATCGCTTGTTTGTCTTTTTAAATCGGTTAAAACTCGAACAGTGATTCCGATGCTGGTGGCTGTTAATGTACTTGCTATAAAAAGAGATACAAGGAGATCCAATTGAAAAAATTGATAACTGACAATAAAGCCCAATACAAAAGGAATGACAACGCCCCCAACCGCAACAATTAAAGGCTTTAACCCTGTTTTAGCCAGTCTTGCAATTTCTGTTTCAAGGCCCACTTCAAAAAGAAGCAATACGATTCCTATTTCAGCTAGAATTTTAATGATTTCTGTAGGTTGAATCCAATTAAGAAGACTTGGGCCAATGAGAATACCTGCAAATAATTCTCCAATGACGGAAGGGATTTTAACTCGTGCTGCTAATTCACCTAATAATCTTGCTGAGAATAAGATGAGCATTAATTGAAAGAAAAATTCTTCCACAAAAAATCCTTTGATTGAATGACTTATGACAATTTTTATATTATCTATTTGTCACCATAGTCATTTTAGCTCAAACGATCAATACTTTTTTTCACCACAGAGAGCACCGACTTGACTTTAGTTTTTTTTATTCAATCGTCACGCCTCATACCTTTGGAGTGCGAAGGCCCTGCCCTTACAGATGGACACATCTTTTTCTTAACAACAACATTGATTAACGATTTTTTTGTAAATCAATAATGTTAAGTAATTACTGGGCTAGCCGTTACTCCTTGAAAACAATTTAACGC
>JAUXSJ010000210.1 GCA_030679615.1 Parachlamydiaceae bacterium
ACAAGGGACTTAAAATCCCTTGCTCTTCGGGGCGTGAAGGTTCGAGTCCTTTTCCGAGCATCATTTGATTGGGTTTAAGCTTTCATTAGCTTAAACCCTTTTTTTTATTTCAGCCATTTTTATGTCTAACTTTTTTCATAGGCATAAGCTTATCGCCCTTAAATTTTCTAGTTTATTAAGGTTGTTTGGTTTATAGTAAATATATCAAATACCTAAATGGTGGAATTTCCTAGGGAGACCGTCTTGATGAGCTAAAACTCATTGTCGCTGCAAAGATGAACGAAGCACATAATAATAAGAATGAAGGTTATTTTTTTCTGGGATATTAGGAGAAAATCCGGAACAAACACTCGACACATTTAAAGACCAAATAGTACCTGAAGCATTAAAGAAAGTTCTCGAAGTTCTTGAAATTCTTTTTTATAAAAATATCTCAAATAAAACCTTTGATTCCTATCCTGAATTCTTAATGGCACGTACCTTAGAATACACTTTTGATAAATATCCACTAAATGAAGAGATAATGAATATTTTCGATGATCATCCAGGACTCTTGAAATTTAAAGTAGAAAGAAGAGCTCTTATACTTTATGGTTGCATTGCAGATTTTATCTTTGAAGGATTGGTTGAGTTAGGTGTGATTTCCAGTTATCATAGTAAGTGGCATGGGTCAAAAAAGGCTGTGTTTTGCTAAAGCTTAGCAATTCAATGCCTGAAAAATAGTTTCACCATTCTTTAAGTTGACAGCATTAATTAACGTGTAAAAAATTTTTAAGATAATGATTGTAAGGTGATTACAAATTAATTGATATTGATTTAATTCATTAAAATTCACATAATTCTAGGGTAATTAAACCAGGAATTATTAATGAAAGATTTAAACATATTAAATTCAAATAAGATTAATAAATTAACTATATTATTTTTATTTTTATTTGCCACTTTAACATTCAGTTCATGTTCTGTCATGATGGCAGCTAGAAAAGAGGGTACGAATGTGGAAAACATTCAAGCTGCAAGAAGTCGAGGTCAAATCATAGCACAAGGAGCATCTATAGTAAGTAGTGAGCGATGTTCTTCTGGCGAACTCATAGAAGTTTATCAGTTCAAGAAAGAGCAAGGCTCAGCAGCGAGAGCATTTATGCATGGTTTATTGGATGTTAGTACTTTTGGTTTATGGGAAGTAATTGGCACACCCGTTGAAGTATGCATGACTGAAGACAAATCTTTTGTAATTAAAGTTTACTATGATTATCAAGAAAATATTAAGAAAATAGAACTATTGTAATCTTTAAATAAATTACAATAAGCAAATTTGATTTTCTTAAATAATTAGAAATATTAATGAAAAGGTAACGAAGACATTTTAGCTCAAGCTCAAATTCGAGGCGATTAGACTGTTGATATCTTGAATAAAACCAGGAATTCCTTCTTTCATTGTAACATAAATAAATACTTACGTAACTGACCCCATATTTCTAATGTTGGGTCAGTTACGATCATTCAATCCTTAGGTTTTCAAGCGTAAAAATTGTAATCATTTCAAATTAAATCGATTATAATAACAATAAGTTCCTTCAATTCTATTTCATATGTGGAGTTTCATTAGACTCTCTCGAACTTTTAGTTGATTTTCTTGAGAGTTTACTCATTTTTAATCCCAGGGTTTTAACACAACTTTGACGCAACCCTCTTGTTTTTTGAGAAAAATGTCATAAGCATGGGGTGCTTGTTCTAAAGGTAAACGATGGGTGATGATGTCATCCAAAACAACTTTTTTTTCCTTAACGAGTTTGAGTAAATCATCAATGTAATGTTGGACTAAAGCTTGTCCTGTTTTAATTGTCACACCCTTATCAAAAATTTGACCAAATGGAAAATTGCTGTAAGGGGATCCATATACACCCACCACTGAAATCACTCCTCCTCGTCTAACTGCACTTGCACAAAGTTTGATGACTTCAATTGTACCGGCTTGAAAATGAAGCACATTAGAGATTTTTTCTAACATCGTCCGATTGGCTTCCATTCCAACAGCATCCACACAGACATCAGCTCCTCTTCCATCTGTTCGATCGCGAATTTCTTGAACCACATCACATTTGCTGAGATTAAGCGTTTCTACATTGGCTGTTCGACGTGCCATGTCAAGTCGATAATCTAGAAGATCTACTGCGATGACACGACCTGCTCCTTTCAACCAAGCAGCCTTTTGAGCCATGATTCCGACAGGACCACAGCCAAAAACGACGACTGTCTCTCCACCTTTTAATTGTGCCCAATCAATCGCTGACCAACCTGTAGGGAAGATGTCTGTTAAAAATAGTACTTCTTCATCTTTCATATCTGGTTCAATTTTTCTTGGACCAAAATTTGCATAAGGAACTCTAGCATACTGAGCTTGACCTCCAGGATAACCTCCATAAAGATCTGTATATCCAAAAAGAGCGCCGCCTTTTTGTTTTAGCATTCCTCCTTCAGGTCCATAATTAGGGTTGGAATGTTCACAATGTGGCGCAAGACCTGAATTGCAAAAAAAACAATTCCCACAGGCTATGGGGAAAGGTACGACAACTCGATCGCCTTTTTTCAAATGTTTGACTTCTCTACCTGTTTCCTCAACAATGCCCATAAATTCATGGCCCATTACCTGAGGTTCTTTTTGAGGAATAAAGCCATTGTAGATATGTAAATCAGAACCGCAAATTGCTGTTGATGTTACTTTGACAATGATATCGTCTGGTTTTTCTATGATAGGATCTTTAGTTTCATCTACACTCACTTTTTTTGGGCTATGATAAAAAAGAGCCTTCATAAAAACCTCATTAAAAAAATTTTATGTTAATAAAATTATTAATCCCAAATTGTGTGAATTTTTAGTAATCGTTCCGTCCATATTGTTAAAACAAAAAACAAGATAAGCATGATCGCAAGCGGTAGAATA
>JAUXSJ010000225.1 GCA_030679615.1 Parachlamydiaceae bacterium
AATGAGACTAACTGTTCATGAAAATTCTTATAGGTATTTAAGAATTCATCAATGAATTTTGGAGGAATATTTTGTTTTACATCAATTTTGTTTTTGATTTCGTCTGTGACATTAACTATATTTATTGATTTTTTTCGAAATGTTTCAAATAAAATTCCAATTGCAATTGTTCTAAAGGCACAGTCTCCATCTCCCCTCATTCCTAAAAAATAATACGTATCTAAAGAATTGGTTTTAATAAGAGCCTCTAAATTGAGTCGAATTGGTGCCTTTGGATATTTATATTGAGCAGGAATCTTTTTTAAAAAACAGGCGGCATTAATTTCTTTTGTATCGCTTGCTATATCGGGAATGTTTTTATCTTTTAATGCCTTATTAATAGTTTCTAAAGAGGTATTTTGTTCTTTTGTGTTTACTGTAGAAATTTTTTTATCGACAATAGATCTAATTTTTTTATGTTGCGAATTATTTTTTATTATTAACTTTGCAGTCCATAGGATAACTCCAGTAGTTATAATTACTAAAAGAAGAACTTTAAGCATAATAGATGTAGTGGTGCAATCAGTCTTAAAAGGAGTGTTTTTTCTTTCAAAGTACAAAGCATTTGTAAATTTTGAAGGACTAATTAAATATTCTTTCATTTTGCCTTATATAATTTAAATTATTTTTAAAACAATTATATATGATAGTTTAAATATTGTTAATTAGTATTTTACGAAAGATAGTTATAATTGATATTGTGTATTTTTTAATTTATTTTACATAATATTTTCTTAAAACGTTTTTCATCGATTGGAATGTTTGGAAAAGAAACTATAGAACAATCCGATCGGAAGATTATTGGATAATAGAGTCAAAGCCTATATATAGCTCAAGAGTTAGTATAAACTTTGATTAAAAAAACTAATTGAAAGAGTTTGATAATTTTTATGTGCAATAATATAGTATTATACCACCAAATAGACCTGTGATTGCACCTATGCAACCATATTTTCTTTCACGAGCTTCAATAATTTTTGCTCTAGATGCCCCTATTAAATCAAAAATATGACTTGGATCTTCTAATTTGTTTGCATTAAAATTTTTTGGCATTTTCTGCAAAAAAAGTTGATCATTTTCAAGTATAGGTTGATGAATCGCAATACATTTTCCTACAATAAAACCAGCTGTTGCTGATTCAAGAAGAATTATACTTAAATAATTATTTGGAATAAAACTAGAAATGCCCATGGAATCTCCTTTACATTACTATTTTTAAATTTTTTTTTGAAAATTGTTTTAGTAAAAGTATTTATCGAATCATATTTAAAAAATATTCATGTACAGCTGTATTATTTGTTAATTCAGGGTGAAATGAAGCTCCTAAAAAGTTATCTTGACGGACTAAGACTGGTTCATCTTGATAAGTTCCCAATACTTCGAAAGCTCCATGATTTTGAATTCTAGGGGCTCTGATAAAGATAGCTGGGAATGAAATTGGCTGATGATTGTCAAATTCAATTACGATTTCTGCTTCAAATGATGCGATTTGTCTACCATATGCATTGCGTTCAATTTCTAAATCCATTAATTGTAATGGACAAAAAGGAGCGTTTGGGACACTTTTTGACATTAAAATAAGCCCAGCACATGTACCAAAAATCGGTTTATTTTTTGCAAATTCAAGAAGAGCGTCTCTTAAGCCCATTTCATCAATCAATTTCATCATGACTGTTGATTCGCCTCCAGGAATGATTAAGCCTTGGCAACCTTGAAGATCTTTTACAGAGCGAACTTCTTTGACTTGAGCATCTAAAGATTTCATCATTTCAATGTGCTTTGAAAAGTCTCCCTGCAAAGCAAGAACACCGACACAGACCATGTTACCAACCACGTTGAGCTAGAAGTTCTTCTCGTTTTAATTGACGGATATCTAATCCTTTCATGGCATCAAGGAGACCCATTGAAATTTTTGCGAGCATCTCAGGATCTTGATAATAAGTTGCTGCCCCGACGATCGCTCTTGCTCTTTTTTCTGGATCATCTGATTTAAAAATGCCAGATCCGACAAACACTGTTTGCGCACCTAACTGCATCATTAAAGCGGCGTCAGCTGGGGTTGCAATTCCTCCTGCAGCAAAGTTTGGTACGGGCAATGATCCCGTTTTTGCTACCCATTGAACTAAATGAAAAGGTGCTCCTAGTCGCTTTGCTTCTGTCATTAACTCTGCAACATCCATCGATTTCAATCGACGAATATCCCTATTAACAGTTCTCATATGTCTTACAGCTTCGACAATATTACCAGTTCCCGCTTCTCCCTTTGTTCGGATCATGGCTGCTCCTTCTCCGATACGACGTAGAGCTTCACCTAAATCTCGGCAACCACAAACGAAAGGAATTTTAAAGGCGTTTTTATCAATATGAAATTCATCATCTGCAGGAGTTAATACTTCACTTTCGTCAATAAAATCGACTTCCAAAGCTTCTAAAATTTGAGCCTCAACAAAATGACCGATTCGACATTTTGCCATCACAGGTATGGTTACAGCTTTTTGAATGGCTTGGATTAAATCTGGATTTGACATGCGGGCGATTCCACCATCTGCACGAATATCAGAAGGGATGCGCTCTAATGCCATGACAGCAACAGCTCCCGCATCTTCTGCTATTTTTGCTTGTGTAGGATTTGTGACATCCATAATGACTCCGCCCTTTAACATTTCAGCTAGAGCGACTTTAATTTTAAAAGAACCTGTTTCAGTAGAGGAATCATCTTTATTCATTTTACTTTCCAATTATAGGTTAAGAAAAGGATTGTTGACTTGTCCGAAATGATTACCATTTTTTCGTCGTTTTAATTCAGTTTTAACAGAAAAAGTGAGGTCATCATCGAAACCCTTATTAACAATCCATTGTAAATATTGTAAAGGAATTTCTTTGAATTGGCGTCCCTTGTGCTTGCCGAAAGGCATGGATGACATTTGAATAGGACGAGAAAGAACATCAAAAAGATGTTGTGTATTTCTAAATTGTTTGGATAAGAATTTAAACACTTCTTTATTCACAATGACATCGCTCATCGCGCGATGTGCACCTTCTAAAGGAATATTAAAGTGCATTCTTAATTGTTCTAATGAATTAACAGGAGATTCGCCATAATGCCTTGCCATTCTTAAGGTATCGAGATAACGATTATGTCGAATTGAACAGGGGATGTCATTTCGATCTGCTGCAGCTGAGATAATATCAATGTCGAATTTAATCCCATGGCCAATAATAATGTGATTTCCAATCAACCGTAAAACTTCAGGTAGGACGTTCTGAATATAGGGTTTTCCTTTGACCATTTCAGGTGTGATATGGTGTATGGCAATGGATGATTCAGGAATAAGGCATTCTGGATCGATGAGAGATTCCATTTGTTCATAAACCTCATTTGCATCGAAAAGCATGACGGCAATTTCCACAATGCGATCATTCTGAGGATCTAATCCCGTCGCCTCACAATCTACACATACAAATTTTTGTTTTGAAATATCATTCATTATGATTCTCAGTAACTGTTTTAGTTTCTTCTTCTAGAGCTTCTGCTATCATTGATAGAAGCTCTCTTCTTCCTTGTTTTTTAGTGGCTGAATAAAAGCAATAATGGATATTACTTGCGCGTAAAGCTTCTAAAATTTTTTCTAATTGTTTATTTCTTTCGCTTTTTGTCACTTTATCAGTTTTCGTTAACACTAAAATCATCGATTTTTCATGATGAACAACCCAATCTAAAAATTGCAAGTCATCATCATTAGGTATTCGACGTATATCAAGTAAAAACAAAATAACTTTTAACGTATCCCGAGAAGCTAAATAGGATTGGACCATTGGGCCCCATTTTTTTTTCACGCTTTGAGAGACTTGAGCGTATCCATAGCCTGGAAGATCGGCAAAAGCAATTTGATCTTTATAGGAAAAAAAATTAAGAGCTTGTGTTTTACCTGGAGTAGAAGATGTTTTTACAAGATTAGGTGAATCAAATAAATCATTGAGTAAGCTTGATTTTCCAACGTTAGATCGACCTGCAACGGCGACTTCAGGTAAAATTTTACCGGAAGTGTTTCGAATAATCGGGTAATCTTTTGGCTCAATTGCGGTTTTTATAAATTTAGCGTCATTAGAATTTTTCTTCATTAAACTTCTTTTGTTACTCTTTGCAACGTAATATAACGCTCATCTTCAAAAGCATGCGTTAAACATATTTTAATGTAGTCATCAGGAAGAAAATCGGAGATTCTTTCAGACCATTCAATGCAACAAATTCCATCTGCATCAAAATACTCATCAAAACCCATGCTTAAAAACTCATCAATATCGCGAAGTCGATAGAGGTCAAAATGAAAGATTTTATTTTTCCCATCATAGATGTTCAAATAAGTAAAAGTCGGGCTTTGTACAATTGAAGGAGATAAGTTTGTGGCTCCTTCAACCAATCCTTTAATAAATGTTGTTTTTCCTGCTGCAAGTTCTCCAAAAAAACAAATGACACAGGGAGCTATTAATTGTTTGCCCAATGAACGACCTATTTCAAACGTTTCTTGTGATGAACGAGAAAAATATGTCTCCATAAATGGTTATTAATCTTCTGCTTCTATCCATCGTTCAATATAAGGCATAAAGACCTCATATTCAGCTAACGCTTCAATAAAGGATGTTATTTTATCTTCAACTAAATATTTTTGAATAAACTCTAAAAAATGACTTTCTATTTGGAATTTATTTTGATTTTGTACTTCAACCAAGGATAGTTTTTTCAAATAATTATTTTTAAAATCTTCAATAACTGCTTCTTTACTATTAAATAATTTACCGCTTAATACTGAAGAATAAACGACTTTTTTAATCGCTTCTTTTTTCGATTTGGTTTTGTCGATATAACTTTTAATGACTTCTGGATCTTCAGAAACAAAGAAACGTTTAACTCTTAATCCACCCACTCTTTCTGTATTTTCTGCACATTTCGAGACCCAATCATAAATTGCATCTTGAGGATTTGGATGGGTATTATCGCCAAAAACTTTGCCGGTAAAAGGGCAAATGTATATTTTTTTTGTATTTTCATTAACACTTGCTTGGCCAAATCCAATTTTAATTTCTGTTTCATGCCAAAGATTATTTTCTTTTTCTAAATGACGGATTAGATCATCTGTACTTTGATAAATCATTTTTTCTTTTGGAAAAAGAACTGGCTGTAGATTAAACTTATTTTCAATATAAAATAAGTATGTATTAATCAATTCAGCTGGCCGATTTTCATCAAGAAACTGTTCTAATGTTTTTTTTTGTTCTTCTGATATGACAATTTTTGTCATCGATACCTCTTCCAGATGTAAAAACAAAGATTTAATTTAACAAATAGTAGAAAAAACTCATTTTAGTAAGCTGAATTGATAATATTCAAAAACAAACTCTGCTTTTGGTTTAAGAAAAACTCAGACTGTTAATAAGATTAACTTGTAAAGTATTATCCTTCAAGATAATTTTCTTGTTAATCATGATAAATAAAAGATGGAACTCAAAAATGAGCGGTTTAATTTCAATTTTAGATTCTAAATTTTTAAACGCAATCCAACAAGCTTTTCCTCAACTTACCATTGATGAAGTAGATTTGGCATTAGAAGTTACACAAAGTACCCAACCTCAATTTGGTCACTATCAATGTAATTCTGCTATGAAACTTGTTAAAATATTAAAAGAACCTCCTCGTCAAATTGCTGAAAAAATTATTCAACATGTGAAAATAGATCCTCAATTAATTCAAAAATTAGAGATTGCTGGTGCTGGGTTTATAAACATTTTTTTGAGTTCAAATTTTTTATCTGAACAAGTAGATCATTTATTGAAGAGTCAACACTTGGGCATCCATCGCATTTCTTCTCCCAAAAAAGTTATTATTGATTTTTCCTCTCCCAATGTTGCTAAGGAAATGCATGTGGGTCATTTAAGATCGACAATCATTGGTGATTGTTTAGCTAATTTATTTGAGTTTTTAGGTTATGAAGTCGTGAGGTATAATCATATTGGCGACTGGGGTACAGCTTTTGGAATGCTCATTACTTATCTTAAAGAGGAAGAGCCGGATATTTTTAATGGGGGTAAAGAACCCAACTTATCTCAATTAATGAATTGGTATAAACTGTCCAAGAAAAAATTTGACGAAGATCCTTCATTTAAACAACGATCTCAGTTAGAGGTTGTTCAACTTCAGTCTGGAAATCCACAAGCGACTCAAACCTGGAAAATGATTTGTGAAGTTTCTCGAAAAGCTTATCAAGAAATTTATGATTTATTAAAGATTAAAATTATTGAACGAGGCGAATCATTTTATAATTCGTTTCTTCCGACAATTGTTGATGAACTAGAGAAAAAAGGATTGGTTCAAATTTCTGATGGAGCAAAGTGCATTTTTTTAGAAGGATTCCAAAATCGCGATGGAGAACCACTTCCATTAATGATTCAAAAATCAGATGGTGGTTATAATTATGATACTACTGACATGGCAGCTATCTACCATCGAATCTGTTTAGAAAAAGGTGATCGTTTAATTTACGTGACAGATTCAGGTCAAAGTACTCATTTTCAAATGATATTTAAAGCAGCTGAAAAAGCAGGCTATTTAGATCCTCAGAAGGTGAGAGTCGATCATGTGCCCTTTGGATTGGTATTGGGTCAGGATGGTAAAAAATTTCGAACGCGTTCGGGTGAGACTGAAAAACTTATGGATTTAATTCAAACAGCTATTCAGAAAGCTGATGACGTTATTTTACAAAGAAATCCTTCAATGGAAGAAGTTGAGCGTAAAAAACTAGCGAAAGCCTTAGGAATTGGGGCTATTAAATACGCTGATTTATCCAATCATCGTTTAAGTGACTATGTTTTTAGTTATGAAAAAATGCTTCGATTTGATGGAAATACTGCGGCCTTTCTTATGTATTCTTATGTTAGAATCGAAGGAATTAAGCGAAAAGTAGGTGTGGATCCTGTTTCGCTATTAAATTCTACAAAAATTCATTTAGAGCATCCTTCAGAAATTGATTTAGGATTGCATTTACTTCGATTCCAAGAGGCATTGGAATTGGTTGCAGATGAATTATTACCAAATCGATTGTGCGATTATTTGTATGTACTATCTGAAAAGTTTAATGCCTTTTTTAGAGATTGTCGTGTTGAAGGAAGTCCTCAACAAAATGAGCGTTTGTTGTTGTGTGAAGCGACATCAAAAGTGTTAAAACAAGGATTAAATATCTTAGGATTGGAATCTGTAGAGCAGATGTAGATTTCATGTAAGCATTGAGTAAAAGTGCACAATCAATGACAAATTAAAGGTATAGATAGGAAACACCTGAAGGTGATCAGGCCGTCTCAGCCTGAATCAACAATTTCTGATTGGAAATCTCGGCTTTAAATGTATCCTAGACTTTAGTCTGGGCTACATTCAAGAAATAGCTGATTCAGGTCAAGACGGCCTGATTACCTTCACGTGTTTCCTATCCCTGCGATTAATTTGTCACCGAGTTGTGGTGTTCATTGATTTGAATATTATAATTATAATTAAAAAATAAGGATTAAAATGACTGTAACAACGCTCGCTCTTTGCCCAGTTATGTTAGATCCTTGGGTATTTATTGAAACTGAAATTAAAAAAGTTAATCAACGAGAGGAAGAACTTCTTTCCTTCGAAAATATAGTTCCTAGTAAAAAAGGTTTTTTTGAAGATAAAAAAATAGGTGCTTTAACAGAAAAAGAAAAAATTGATGAAATCCTAAATTGGACTACATTAAACCTCTATCAAATGGGTTTAAAAAGTTTGCCAAATGCAATAAGGCATTTAACAAATTTGAAGGTTTTAGATTTAGCTGGGAATCATTTAAATTTTATTCCTCAATGGATTAATGAATTAATTCATTTAAAAGAATTGAATCTTGGTAGAAATGAAATAAAAAATTTTCCTGTAGAATTAACTCAAATCGCTTTAGAAGCACTTAATTTATATGACAATCAGCTTGAAGATATTCCTAATGAAATTTATCAAATGAAAAAGTTGAAAAAACTTTTTCTAGATGATAATAAAATCAAAATAATTTCTTGCGACATCAAAAATTTGAAAGATTTAGAAATTTTAAGTATGACTAGCAATCAATTGGAAACGATTCCTCTTGAAATAGGTGAATTACCTTTATTAAAAGATCTTTGTCTTTATGATAATCCGTTAGATGAAGGCTCTTCAGAGATTATTCAGCAACTGCCAGAAACAATACGAATATCTTAATGATTTTAGCAATAGCGTAGGGAAGTAAGCCGTTAATGCCTGTATCCGATCTCCTTATTGAATAAGCTCTATAATATTTTCTGGAAAGACCCCTCTACTCAGTTCTCCGCAACATGGACATTTTTTCTAAAGCTTGATGTTCTTATTTCTTTGAAATAATTTATAAAACGATGACTATCTAGATGTCTTGAATTTAGCACGAACCTAATTTTAATTAATTAGATTCGTGCCGCTTGTTTAAATTTGCTATTGTGAAATTACTTTGCGAACTGCCTCGATTGCAGCCTCTTGGTCTTTAAGTGCAAAGTTGGCTTTTGCAGCCATACCACCCGCTGCAATTCCAGCTTCTTGGATAATCTTTAATACATTTAAATCTATTTTATTAGTTGCTATGGAAACACCGGCTTGCATCTTGCCTTCAATGAATACATTTGTGCCGCTCAATACAACAACAGGGCTTGTTTTATAAGCTTCCCTAAAAAGGGCTGTAGCATCATGACGACCAATCCTACAATCATAAAGAATAATTCCATCTCCTAAATTGTCGCCTGAACTTAAGATTTTTGGTAGGTTGTCCTGCATTTCAACATATTCATTCATCCAATTTTGGATTTTTGCGTCAGGAGCGTCATTATGTGCCATATACTGTACAACATAGGGGCG
>JAUXSJ010000240.1 GCA_030679615.1 Parachlamydiaceae bacterium
AGGGATGAGTCTTGCATTTTGCTTAATAAATTCGCCGAACATTTTTTTGTGAAAATCATTTCCTGCAATTTGTCCCACTCTTTCTAACATTTGACTTGATTTATCATCGTAATAACGTAAACCGTGCTCATTTAAGATCATTTTCGCTTCTTCTTCATCTTTATGATGATTAATGTATGCTTCAAATCCTTTAGTTCCTACATTTGCAACAGCTATTGTCGGTGCCGCAGCGGCAATATATTTTATAGAATTTGAAACATAATTTTTTAAACCTTCTTTTAATTGATCAGCAATTTTATCATGAACACCAAACATCACTGCTGTTGCGGCTATCATACATAAAAAAGAAGCGGCTTGAGCAACTTGCGAAAAAGGTTTAACATATGAAGCTAAACTCTCATCTTTGTAAATCGCTTCTTTAATCTCTTTAAGAACGTTATTTTTATTTTTTCGAAGATGATTGTATTTTTCATACATTTGATCGGTTGTGATTAAATCATCCTTTTCACTTCCCAACATTTCATTAATGACTAAGCGCATGATTTGATCAATTGTTTTTTCGCTCATTTGTTGAATGATGGATTCAATTTCCGGTATCGTATGTGAATTTTTTCTTGCCGTCCCATTTAAAGGAAAAATTGCTTTACCTATTTCCTCAGGCTTTTCTAAAATAGGTGTATGATTAATTTTTCTTAAGGGTTCTTCTTCTTGAGTATCAATAGCAAGGTTTTTCTGTAAGTTTTCTTTCTTTTTAAAAAGTAATTTTTTAAGCCAAGATTGAGAAGCTTCTACATTTTCAGTTTCTTGTTTAGTTTGAGATGTTTCTGTTCTTTGCGAAAGAGTATCTTTTTTAAAAACATCTGATACACCTTTATGGTCATTATCTGTAGGCATCTCTTGAGGTTTTACTTGATGAGAATTAAGCGATTGAATATCGCTCTCTTCTGTGGAAGGAAGCCTATGAATTAGATTAAGAGAGGTATCTTGCATTTAATTCTTATCCTTGATTTTTTTCTTAGACCATTGTTTCTTCATTAATTTAATATGATGAATAACCGATTTATCTTTTATTTTTAAAGCATCTTGAAATGCTTTATTCAGTGTTTTTAGACCAGATTTTACATCTCCTAACAAAAAATAACAATCTGCTGCATGTAAATAAAGATGAAGATCTGGATTTAATTGATTTAATAATTGAGCTGCAGAGTAGCATTGAAGAGCTTCTTCATACATTTTTAACATTTGTAAACAAGCCCCTAGCCCCTTCCAATATTTTGATGAATCGGGGCAGGCTTGAACAAGAAATTTAAAAAAATGTAATGCTTCTTCAAATTCTTTTTGTTGATAAAGTTGGTAAGCTAAGGAATAACAACCTTCAGTTTTAGAGTCAGTTATTTGATTAAAAGGAGCTTTTTTTTGAGCAAGCAAAGAAAACCATTCAAAATTTTGAGAGTGATCTATTTTTCTTGTCTCAAATTTTTCCATTATGATCCCTTAAAGCTGTGTGTAAGGGTTCCAATGGTTCTATTAGTATTTTTAATAAGATCCATTGTCATGTCTAAAAATTGATAAGTCAGCTTGATCCATGCATCGACGTTTTGCATGTCTTGTTTATTTTTTATATCGTATTCTTGCTTTTTTAAATCGAGAATTTGAAGAATGCGGTCGCGTTCAAGACTGTTAAATTTTGTTTTTAATTCGGGGAGTGGAATTTCCAATTCATCTCGGGCAACTTTAATTTTTTCAATTAATTCTGGTTTTTCACTGATATCAAGGTTATTGAGTTCATCAGTTAACACATTTAATTCAGACATAATTGAACTAATAAATGTTTTTTTGTTTTCTCTTTGAATAACTTCAGCACTTTTTAAATCGATTTTTTCTTTTTCTTGTGCAACTTTTTGCGCGTGTAGAAGAGCTGCTTGGTGACCAACTCCATGTTTAAGTTTGTTTTGATTTAATTGTTCTGATCTAGATGCGAGATCTAAGTTGAGACGATCTGTCATACATATTCTCCTTTATAAGAAAAATTAAGAGATTGTAAATAAAATATTAATATAAAAAACAAATAAAGTAAAGAGAATTATTTTAAATAAAATTTATACTTAAATAAAATGATAAAGAAAATACTTTCATTTAAAAAACGAACCTTGCATTTGCTTTAATCTAGCTAATTTTGTATTCTCCCTCTTTCATAGTGCGAGGCATTAGGTTTTCCTTTTTATGGATAAAAAATCAAGTTATATTGAATCAACAATAAGCAAACAAGATCTTACTTTTGAAGTTCCTCTTCGTCCACAAGGTTTGCAAGACTTTTTGGGGCAAAATACAATTTGCGATCGTTTAGATGTTTTAATCGGTGCAGCTAAACAACGTGAGGAACCTTTAAGTCATTGCTTGTTTAGTGGCCCCCCAGGGCTAGGCAAAACGACTTTAGCAAATATTCTATCAAAGTCGATGGGTACAAATCTTGTGGTTTCCTCTGGGCCAGCGATTGAAAAAGCAGGAGATTTAGCTGGGATTTTAACAAGTTTAAAATTAGGAGATGTTTTCTTCATTGATGAAATTCATCGACTCAATCGCTCAGTTGAAGAGTATTTGTATCAAGCTATGGAAGATTTTACCCTTGATTTAATGATTGATAGCGGTCCAAATGCAAGAAGCGTTCAGGTCCAATTAAATAAATTCACCTTAGCGGGCGCAACAACACGTTTGGGGTTATTATCAGAACCATTAAGAACCCGTTTTGGGTTTACATGTCGTCTTGATTATTATGATATACAAACTCTCGTTAAGATTCTTCAAAGGACTGCTAGAATTTTAAATATCACATTAGATGATAATAGCGCTGCTTTAATTGCAAAACGTGCTAGAGGAACTCCGCGAGTAGCCAACCATCTTTTAAGATGGGTAAGGGATTATTCACAGATGCGCGCAAATTATCAAATTAATGTGCAGGTTGTTGTCCAAGCGTTGAATATGTTGGCAATTGACGAGATGGGACTAGATGAAATGGATATCAAACTATTAAAAGTGATGATTAACCATTATCAAGGTGGACCCGTCGGGTTGAATACAATTGCAACATCCATTGGCGAAGAACCTTCGACCATTGAAGAGGTGCATGAGCCTTATTTAATCATGCAAGGATTAATAGATAGAACACCGAGAGGAAGGAAAGTTACTCCTCTTGGTTATCAACACATTGAAAAACATCAATATATTTCTTGATTGGAGGGATGAAACAATGATCCTAAGAAAGCTTTGTTTAATATTTACATTTTTACTGACGACAGTTTCGTTGCAAGCAGATTTCTGGAATTCTATGACAGGGTATTTTAGGGGAGGTTCAAATAGACCCGAGCCTATGATTCGCATCTTGTTAGTTCATGATGTGGAAAAAGCAAATTTAGAGGTTCGTGGACCTTATAGTATTGTGGATCCTAATCCTGAAATGAATAGTTTTGTACCAAGAGCCCCACGATATGCAGATAAAAGTCGTTATTTAGAAGTTGTTAGCGATGGATTAAAGTGGGGGGAAGCTTTTCCAGCCCAACATCAAGTGAAATTTATTCCAGAAAATTCAAATACTTATTTTATGATAGATGGTCAACCCTATCAAGGATTTATCTATGCATATGAAATACCTAAATCTTACACATTAAGTATTGTCAATGAAATTCCTATCGACGAGTATGTTAGATCAATTCTTATTCCTTTTCAAAAAGAGCAATATGAACAAGAAACTTTTAATGCTTTAGCGATATTGGCTCGAACTAATGCTTATTATCAAGCAATGAATCCTAAAACAAACTATTGGGCCGTGGATGCTCAAAAAGTAGGTTTCTCAGGTTTAGCGCAGGGTAACCGTCTAATTGATAATGTTGTTTCGTTAACAAGAAACATGATCATGAGTCGAACAGGTAATTATGAAGGTGTTGCAACTCCTTTCCCTGTACAATTTCAAGATATGCCTCTTGGGCAATCAGCACGAGATGCCGTTGTGTCAAAAATTACGATTGACGAAGCAAATGAAATGGCAAAAAAAGGGGCGCATGCAGCACAAATTTTAGCTAAAGCTTTCCCTGGCTCAACCATTATGTTAATTAATAATTAACTATTTTGTTGCTTAAGTCTTTTAACGCAGAGACGGGGAGACGCTGAGACGCAGAGATTTTATAGATTTCCTCTGCGTCTCACCGTCTCCCCGTCTCTGCGTTAAAAATTTGTAATAAGATATTTGTTTTTTCACAATCTTTGCTTTGTAAACCTTTAAAAATAATTAGTGAATTATAATGAAACCAGATCTCTATTCGAAAGAAGCCTATCTCTACGATTTGCCTAATGAATTAATTGCTCAACATCCAACAGAAAAAAGAGATGAATCTCGACTTCTCCTTGTCGATCGCAAAACGGGCAATTTAGAAGAAATGCCATTTAAAGAATTGACCTCATTTTTACAACCCGGCGATAGTTTAGTATTAAATGACACAAAAGTGATTCCTGCACGTTTATTAGGCAAACGATCAACTTTAGGAAATGCAGAAATATTTTTACTCAAACGGTTATCATTAGATACATGGGAAGCATTAGCGAAACCAGGAAAAAAACTTAAGGTTGGATCAGAAGTCTTTTTTGCAGAAGACTTTAAATGTCAGATTATTGAAACAACTTCTGAAGGTAATAAAATAGTCAAATTTTTTTGGAATGGTAATTTTGAGGAAAGATTAGCGCAATATGGACTAATGCCACTTCCTCACTATATTCATCGTACAGAAAGTGAAATTTTTGATGAAAAAAGATATCAAACTGTTTTTGCAAAAAATTCTGGGGCTGTTGCAGCTCCTACGGCAGGACTCCATTTTAGTCATGAAATGTTAGAGGAGTTAAGATTAAAAGGAATTGAACAAAACAGTGTGACTCTTCATGTCGGTTTAGGGACTTTCCGGCCAGTGCAAACAGAAGATATTCGATTACATCCTATGCATTCGGAACATTTTGTTATTGATGAATCTGTCGCAGAAAAATTGAATCAAAGAGATAAAAATAAGCTCCAAATTTGTGTAGGGACAACAAGTTGTCGCGCATTAGAATCAGCATGCAATGAAAATGGTTTGATTGTTCCAGGATCTTATGAAACATCAATTTTTATTTATCCCGGCTATTCGTTTAAATATGTGCAAGCTTTATTAACAAACTTTCATTTACCAGGTTCCACTCTTTTAATGTTAGTATCGGCTTTTGCTGGATATGAATTAATTCGGGAAGCTTATCAAAAAGCTATTAAAGATCGCTTTAGATTTTTTTCTTATGGCGACGCCATGCTTATCGTTTAAAAGTTTAACAACACAGTCAACTTAAGTCACATTGTCGCAAAAGTTAACCACAAATCACAGACTCAACTTTAGGCTTTCTTGTTCAATTGCTATGGTTTCATCATAATTTTTTGGAGTGTGAAGGCCCTGCCTTCGCTTTTTTCAAGAGAAAATAATGATGATTCGGTGTCACTTTCGACTCAACTTAAGAAAATTCTCATTCAATAATAAAAAAAACAAGATAGGCAGGCATACGCATCAGGACAAAAAATACTTTACATTTAATGATTTGTAATTATCGAATCGTATACAATTGATTCTGAATAGCTTTTGAATCGCTCTGACGAGCTCTATGCCTTTTTTTTCGTATTCCCACTGTTCCTTCGTCACTGTGGGCTGTAATGGGAGTCGTCCTACGGACTCTATAAAAAATTAAAAAACACTTATATAATTAAGAGAACCCTTGCATCTTTGT
>JAUXSJ010000242.1 GCA_030679615.1 Parachlamydiaceae bacterium
CTTCGCTTTTTTATGGTTCGGATATCCAATTTTATAATTTCATTTGCGCTTCTATAGATTAAATTGGTCGAGTCGAAAATGAACTCCGCATCATCATTATTCTCTCTTGAAAAAAAAGCGAAGGCAGGGCCTTCGCACTCCAAAAGATATGATGAGGACATGGTGATTGAATAAAGAACCTTAAGTTAGTTGTATTAACTTTATTAAAAAAATTCTACTATTCCTCTATAGTTAGTTTCCAGCTTTTCATTATAGAAAAAGATTCTAATATTTTTTTTACTTTTTTAAAAACAATTTTATTTTTTTCTTCTTCACCTATACTGGAAAAAGGTCCCGTTGGTTGTTTTAATGTAAGAGATTTATTTTTATCGAAAGAGAATGTTTTAATTGTTTTTTCAAAAAGTTTTATGCATTCATCTTTATAAATACAGTTTGTTAGACGGTTTTTTGCAACATCAAGAATGTAACTATAAAGAAAATTTTTGCAATATATTTTAACTTCTTTGGAACAACGATTTAAATCATATGGAGGATAAGCTCCTGTTTGTATTAACATTTTAACCCGGTTAATATTATTTAAGTTTTGATCAAGTGCATCATTTAAAATTAATTGTTGAGTAAGTCTGGTTAGATACCCACTTGAAAAAGATGCTTTTATTTCATGCTCTGCTTCAAATATATTTTTCGAAAAAGAGCTTTTGACAAGATTAATTTTATCTTCGCTAGTTAATTTTTTAAAAGAATTTTTAGATTTTTTAGCTTCTAAATAGTTATCAGCGGTAAGACCTATTCTTGATAATCCATTAACCTGTTTTTTTTAATTTAAATAAAAGAGATAACGGCCCTATAGTTTGGATGTATTCATATGCATAATCGAGTACAATTTTTTTTACAGAAACTTTTGAATCAAAATTATTTTCAATTTCTCTAATTTTTGCAAATTTTCTCCAAAGAGAATTGTCATTAGCGATTAAATTAAATTGCTTTGATACAAGCTGAACTATCATAAGTTCTTTTACGTCGAAATTTGAAAAAATTTTCAGCATTAATTCGTTAGATAAATGATTAATATTCATGCAAATAACCTGATTTTTTTAAATTTAAACTTTATAATATTCCTTATACCAACGTATAAAATGTCCAACACCTTCTTTTAAAGATGTTTTTGGATTAAAATTCAATTTTTCTTCGCTTTCTTTAATGTCTGCAAATGTGGATAAAACATCCCCAGGCTGAATAGGAAGGAAATTTTTTTCTGCTTTTATCCCAAGTTCCTTCTCTAATAATTCAATTAAATGCGAAAGTTCTTCAGGTTGATTATTACCTAGATTAAAAAGAGCACATGGATAAGATTGATCTACTGCTGCCGCGGTCCCTTTCACAATATCATCAATATAAGTGAAATCTCTAAACATTTGACCTTGATTATAGACGTCGATAGGTCTTTTATCTAGAATAGCTCGGGTAAAAGAAAAATAAGCCATATCAGGTCTTCCCCAAGGCCCATAAGCAGTGAAAAACCGTAAGCCTGTGACCGAAATTCCATATAAATGATGATAGGTTTGGGCCATTAATTCGTTTGATTTTTTCGTCACTCCATAAAAACTGGCCTGATGATCTGTTCGATCTTCAATTGAAAAAGGAATTTTTTGATTCAATCCATAAACTGAAGAAGATGAGGCGTAAATCAAAGGCATTTTAGGCTGTTTACGGCATACTTCCAAAATACTTAAAAAACCTTTCATATTTGCATGCAGATATGCTTGCGGATTTTCTAATGAATATCGCACACCAGCTTGCGCAGCTAGATGAAGAAGATGAGTGATTTCATGTTGGTTAACAGCTTCATGGAGGGCTAAGTCATCATTAATGTCTTTTTCGATAATTGATATGTCCAATTTAGCAAGCTCATTTGCTCTAGCTCGTTTCAAACGAGGGTCATAGTAATCATTAAAATTGTCAAATCCCAGAACGAAATCACCGCGTTGATGAAAAAATTTCGCCATGTGAAATCCAATGAAACCGGCAGCTCCAGTGATGAGAATGCGTTTTTTATTCATCGGCTACTCCTAATATTTCTAATAATCGATGTAGATCATCGTAGTTATAGTAATCGATCATTAATCGACCTTTTTTACCTTTTGCTAAAATGGAGACTTTAGTACCTAGTTTTTCTCGAATTTTTCTTTCTAAATGTTCTATGTAAAAATCTCTTGTAGTATAAATTAATTCTTGTTTTTGAGCTTTTTCACCAATTTTTTGAGCCATTTTTTCTGTATCTCTAACGCTCATATCGTCTCTTAAAATCAATTCGTGTAGTAAAAGCTGTTGTTCTTCGCGTTCAAGAGATAAAATGGCTTTAGCATGTCCAAATGAAATAAAACCTTTTGAAACACTGTCTTGAAGATTTTGTGGGAGGTTTAATAATCTTAAATAATTTGCGATGGTCGATCTTTTTTTACCAATTTTTAATGCTACATCATCTTGATTCAAGTTAAAGTCTTTCATTAAAGTTTTTAAAGCTTTGGATACCTCCAAAGGATTAAGATCAACGCGTTGAATATTTTCAATTAGAGCGGCATGTGCTGACAATGTTTGGTTTGTTTTTCGTATGATGACAGGGATGGTTTTAAGATTAGCTAATTGAGCGGCTCTAAATCGACGTTCACCGGCAATCAGTTCATATAATCCAGATTCATTGGGCGTACTAACAAGAGGAGGATGGATGATTCCAACAGAAAGAATGGATTCTGCCAATTCTTCAAGATCTTCTGTTTTAAATTCTCGCCGAGGTTGGTAAGGATTTACGATAATTTGATCTAAATTAACTTCTTTTAATTCATCTTGAGGATCGTCTTTCACAAAAATAAACCTATAAAAACATTAAAAATTAAGAAAATAGTGAAAATTATCATCGCTTTCTTTATCTTTTTTTTCAAAACGATTGATGTGTAAAAACTGAATGTCTTGAATAAAAGAATAACCCAAGTGGATTTCATGGTTAAACAAACTTCTTCTCCCGATCATTCTATCCAATTTAATGAGAATATAACATTAAATTCTGTCATTGAATGGATTTCTGAAAATAAAAAGACGATTTTAGCAACAATTGCTGTTTTATTAGTCCTTTTGATTTTAGCTTTTCGTCTAATGGCTTATCGAAATCAAAATGCCGAAAATGATTTTATTAAAGGGGATGCGTTATTTAATCAATTTCAGAAAAATGTCATTGGGAATTTTGATGATGCTAAAAAGGAACTTCAGCAACTTGATGGGTTAATGAATCGGCATCAGGATTTACATGTTAAATTTGATGGAGCTATTGCTCAATCACTTTTTATAGCAGGAGAATCTTCACTCGCAGTTCCTTATGCAGACAATGTGTTTAAAAGAGTTAAGTCGGATCATCTTTCCGATTATCGCGACTTCTCAGATGTATCATTTTTGATTGCAAAAGGTGAATTTGAAGCAGCATTAGATAAATCTAAACAACTGAATTTAAAGTTAAATGAAGAAAGTCAAGCGCTGTATTTATATAATTTAATACGAATTGCTATTCTTAATGGTCAATTAAATAATCCTGACGAAGAAGAAAAAACTTGGCTACAGCTGCAAAGCTTATTAAATAAGTCCGAAGCAGGGATTCAGTTAAAGCAAGTGTTGCAGTCAGGAAAGTCTTCTTTACAGCAATACATTGATGAAAAGCTTATTTTTTAGTTAAAAAGTGATAAATTGGGTCATTATTGAGTAATGAAATTTTCTTTAGCTCGACACGAATGAGAATTCACAGCAGGTAAAATAAACAAGTATGGCCCATCTGGCCATACTTGTTTATAATAACTCAAAAATAATTCATATGTTTATGGAACTCCACTAGGTCCATACACAAATGTTGCTATGGTTTGCGTTTGATTATTAGCCTGTCCTATAGTTATGGGTCCGTTATAGGTTACAATATTTGTGGGGTTATCATCTCGAGTGGCAAAAGCAGAAAGCACTATATTTCCGCCAAGAACAGTCACTCCATTGTCAGCTTGTATTCCAAATTTATAGGATCCAAAAAGAGGATCTGTAACTATGATTGGGGCAATAACATTTGTTCCCAACACTACAGGTTGACTTGGTAGAGTAGAAATCGTTCCATTGGGAGACATTACGAAAGGCGTTATAGTAGAACCAGTCTCCCCAATTGTTACAGACATTTGAAAGCTAAATACAATGGATTCCCCTTCATCAGCAATAAAAGCATTTGGGCCAGGGGGGCCAATAAGTCCTCTAGGTCCTTGCGCTCCCGGGAGTCCAGGTAGTCCTGGAAGTCCTTGTGGTCCTTGTGGTCCTTGTGGTCCTTGTGGCCCGCAAAGCCCTCTATCACCCCTGCTTCCTTTTTCTTGATGTTTATGTTGATGCTTATGATGTTTATGATGTTTATGGTGACTTGATGAAGAACCATTGCATCCGGCTTCAATACTTTCCTGAAAAAAAGGTTCTTCGCCCTCAATAGAATAAACACTGTTTAATGGTAAAAAAAGAGTTAAAAGGCATAAGAAAACTGTTTTCATACAACTAGCATGATTTTTCATAAAAATTTGCATAAATATCTTTGACATATTTTTCCTTTTGTTTAAAAATTTTTTATTGATCAATCAAATTTAATTCCTCCTTGTTTGTGTTTTGATAAAATTTATTCCAAATTCCAAAGTTGTTAGATTGTGTAAAATTTAAATCTTCAGTTTTATAACAATTTTTAAGCTGCAGGTAGCCTTGTGAAAAATTCAATTTTGAAAAAAAATATTTTTAGATTATTTGCTTTCGAAAAAGTATTAAGGTTTACAAAATTATAAACGGCTATATTAAAATATATTCATTTAATATTTTATTATGTTTGCAATGTTCTAAAATTGTTCAAAGTATTTTTGTTGAAGTCATTGTTCAGAAATATACTAATCTATTTCTAAATGAGAATATTACTTCCATGCACTGATTTAATCTGTTAAAATTTGATTATTAATGCTGTTTTTCCATTATAAGGTCAATTACTGACCATCTAATTTAATGTGAACTATCTATATTTATTTATTTTAGGTAAATAAAAAAATTTTTTTAAATGATTTTTTTTTAAATAATTTATTATCTGTATGTTATAGAATTTATATTTCCGATTTATTTTCTTAATTTTGAATGTTTATTTAGAATTTCTACTTAATAACCAAACATTCAGCAAAATCAACTTGTAGCTATATTGGAGAATCATTTATTATTGATTATAAAAAAATTTTTTTCCCCCTCATTTATCAAAACGCATACTGTAAACACGAACTTATTTTGTGTAAAAATAAGATTATTAAATAACAAGGAAGTTAAAATTAGTATTTACAGGTACTAATAGAAGTTGAAATTTTTTGTTTAAATTACAGACATGACAAATAAATGGAGCTTTTTTTTAGGCATAAAAAACGAATATTGTTCTTTTGAGAAAGCCAAAAACGTTCTGGTTTCATTCGTTTTAAGGTTAAAAGCCCTAAACTTTTCTACAAAACACGATAAGAAAAAAGTATTTTATTCAGGATGGAATTTTAACTATATCGATGGGATTCTTATAAAAAGGAAATGTAGGGTTTTACGTAGAATGTTTGTTTATAAAAATTGATAATGAAAAAACTCATAGCATAGACTTCATTTAAATTTGAAGGGGATTAAAAACACAAACAAGAAGGCTTTAAGGCACGAAGAAATCTACAAAATTGTGTAGCATCTTGTACTTCTTCGTGTCTTTGTGTTTAATCCCCTTCAAGTTTTTAAAGAATTCTAAAATGTAAAACAAAAGCAGATCACTTCCTATTTGAAATGGCTCAACATTTTGGGCTAATTACTTTCGTTTTTTAACCCCATGTTTTTTTTGAAGGTTATTTCTTTTTAACCAACAGCTTAAGCCTGGAATTGTATAATTTAGGTCATATTTTGTTTTAACATATAAACATAACTGATTAACTGATTTATATGAATTTTCTTTAATATAAGCTATTAATTCATTTTCTTGATGATTAGATAATTTACATCCACGGCCAGGGTGGTTCTTATCAGTTGTTTTATTCTTATCTTTAAATTCATTGATATATTCATAAACCGTACTTTTTGAAATTCGAAGAATTGAAGAAATAGATTTGATAGAATGACCATTAGCTTGTGCTAATATAGCAAATATTCGAATTTTTTCTTTAAAATCTTTAGTGGTTTTTAATTTATTATGGAGAGAAAAAAGAGAACTGGTTGGCATAATATTTTATTTTTATTTAAATATTTTTGTTTGGTTATTTCTAATTAATGAACATTAATCGAGTAATTATCCGATCAACTTAATTTTAAAAATTCCTCTTTAATTACACTCATTCTTAAAAATCATAAAATTAAAATAATTTTTAATAATGTTTTTAAAAAATCCTCTTATGGATTAGGTTTTGGGTAAGTCTTTTTTTTGATTAAAGAGTACACATCATGATGTATATTTTCAACACTATCGTGGGTGTTTTTTTTATAGGAGTACATTTAGCTTTGAAATTTTAACCAAGGCAAAGATGATGAATCCGGACAAAAAAATAAAAAATCCTATTTTAATAGAATTTGCAGGTCGCGTGCGTAATCGTCGCAATGACCTTTCTCTTACACAAGAACAGCTCGCTGAGAAAGTAAATTTTCACGTAAATTATGTTGGTGGCATTGAGAGAGGAGAAAGAAATCCTTCATTACTTGCGCTAATTAACCTCACAAAAGGTTTAAAATGCACTTTGAAGGAACTTTTACCAGAACATTTTTAACGAGTTCAAGAAATTTTGTCTTAAGCAATATTTATATACTATAGTCGATTAAATTAAATATTAACTTAGGAAGTTACTTGAATGTAATCAGGTCATCTCGGCCGAGTGTGGCTATTTCTGGCTGGAAAATAAATGTGAATATCTGAAGGTAATCAGGCCATCCCGGCCTGATAGCAAAAATAGATTCAGGAAGAGGCAGCTTGATTCTAGTTTATCCTTCATTAACATCAGGCCGTGACGGCCAGATTATCTTCAAATAACTTCCAAAACTGAAATTTAAATTTTACGACTATATCTCTTAAGAAAATGTATGTGTATTGATGTATCTTTCAAGACCTTCATCTACGCTATATCTAAAAAAAAATCGTTTTTATCAAAAATGCTAAAATAAATTTTAAAATTAAACATGAATAATTTCTTAAGTTATTATTTATGAGATATTAAAAACAAAAATAAAAATTGAAGTTCTTAATAAAAAAATTATAGTTTACTGTGAATCCAGGGCTTTCGCAGAACATATACAAAAACCAGGGGGGGTAATAATGAGAAAAACTTGGAAAAATCTATTCACTGGCGTCTTTGTCATTGCAATGGTTTGCTCATATTCAACTTCGTTAATGGCGGATTGTTCTCATCAAGGGTCATCTTCATGTGGCACTTGTCCTCCAGGCCCACAAGGTCCTATAGGTCCTCAAGGGGCTCCTGGACCACAAGGTCCTCAAGGGGCACAAGGTTCTATAGGTCCTCAAGGACCAAGAGGACCGGCTGGATGCATGGGGCCTCAAGGGCCTGCGGCACTTTTTTGTGGTATCTTGACTTTTACAAATCCTTATAGTCTTTTGGAACAGTGTATATTTCCTGGATCAGCAATTAAATTTGAAAAATCAGGTCTTACAACATCAGATATTGATACTTGTAATGCAGCTATTACCGGAGAAATAATATTTGAAACAGAAGGAACTTATGTAATTGCTTTTACAGTGACAGGAAGAATAAAAGAAGATTGTATTGATGGAAATTGGAGTGTTGGAATTTATATTGACAATGTTCTTCAGGCTGGAACTGTCGTTGCAGCAGTCACTCGTCACTCAAAAGACTTTGAGAGCATATCCGGACATTTGATTGCCGTTGTTAAAGTTGGTCAATCAATAACTTTGCGTAATACATCTTCAAATACAATTTCATTATTAAATAATGTTTCTGGAGGTTCACGACCAAACTCATCCGCTTCATTAGAAGCATTCTTACTAACTTCAGGTACAACTTTTTAGTATTAATGCAAGTTGCTAGTCGTTCAGCGATTTAAAAATGGTTAAGAATCATTTTAAATCGTTGAGCAGTAAATGTTAAATCCCATGTGAACCACAATTAGTTAATCATGCGTCTTACGAAAGGATAATAACACCACTTGTGGTAAATTGAAAGAAGACTTTTGCATTCTAAAACGCTTCACGGAGAACAATGAAATTTGAGAGTGCTTTCTTCCTCATTTGATCGTCATATCAATGTAAGAGCAGCATTTAGAATAAAGTCATCTTTTGCTTAGTTAAAAGTGGCTTTTTATCTTTGTATTGAATTTGCATGCAGGCCCAAAGGTGAGTTACGCATTATCAGAAAAATGAAATGAAGAACTATGAAAAAACTTTATAGATAATCTAGAACAAATACTTTAGATCAAAAATCTATTGGATGAATATGTAATAATTAGCATTTGAATAGAGAAAAAGGAAGAGATATTCGTATGAAAAAAGCTTTTTAAAAGGCTTTCAGAAGCGATTAGTTAGAACATGTTTTCAAATTAATTGAGTGTAAATTCTTTCACAACTTGAGAGCGTGGAGACGTAGAGAGAGGGCATTTTTATATGGATTTGTAGCTATTAATAAGATATGTTTCTATGTAAATATGCCCTCTCTCTTTCTCTCCATGCTCTCTTGTTGTGAAAGAATTTACACTCAATTAATTTGAAAACATGTTCTAGGCAAAGCGTGATGTAAAATAATTAATAAAAAATTTAAATAAAAGCTTGATTAGGGTTGACTATGGAATGTAAAAGTGATAAAAAACAATAGTTTCAAAAAAAAAATTACATGAGGGTGATCATGAAAAATAAATTTTTTACATACTTTGTGACTTTATTCATTTTAACTCAAACTTTTAATGTATACGCTGTAAAGAATGCAGGGGATTATTTGGTAAATCGCATTGATACAAATAACAAAAATTATCCTGCTTATACTGCTATATTAAACCTTCTTAATGAAAAAAATGTAAAAGTTATTGTAGAGACAGGCGTTGCTAAAGGAGACGGAAATTTAGTAGATGAAAAAGGGTCAACTTTCATTTTTGCAGATTGGGCATCGCAAAATGGTGCTTCATTTTATTCTGTAGATGTATCCTCTTTAGTTGTAGAAACAGCTAAACGCGCCACTTTAATTTATGGAACTAAAATGCATATTGTCCAATCCGATCCAATTGAATTTCTTAAAAAATTTGATAAAATGATTGATTTCCTTTACATAGATAACATGAATTTAGATTCAAATAACATCAAATTTTCTTATACGAGTCATTTAAAAAAAATAGTCGCTGCCTTTCCTAGACTTCATGATAATAGCATAGTTATGGTAAATAATACTGACTCATCAACAGCAAGCAATCTTGCCATTAAATTTTTAATTGCAAGAGGATGGGTCATCTTACATAATGATAGTCAAGTTATTTTGATTCCTGGGAACGATAATTTATAAACTTTTCTTCCTTTCTTAAATAACTTTCAGCTTTTGTTAAGCTGAAAGTTATTTAAGAGGGAGCTTTGAATATCAAATTTATCTTAAAAATTTTTTTTAATCCTAAATATGTTTCTTGGAAATTATGTTGGTCGTTTCAAACTATTTTTATAGTGGGAAACTGAATAATTATTTAATTATTTTTTAAAGTAACGGGACTTACAAGCTAAATCTGTAAAAACAAGCCCAGAATAAAGTTTAGAATACCAAATATTTGTGAATCGTTTCGACAAGTACTTATAGTTGAGCACATCTTTTTTTTTGACACCTTTTATTTGAGGTCTCTTTTTTCATGAAAGAAATTACTTACGATAATTCAGCAGCTTCATTACTTGTTTGAATTTTTTTTACAGAGCAATGTCACATTGCAAAGACGTTTTTATAGAAAAGATTTCTATAAAATTGATTTTACATCATTTTAGTTTAGGTATTTTTTCAAGTTAATCGGAGAAGTTAAATAATTAGCTTTGTCAATTTGATATTTAAAAAATTGAAATAATTCCTTTTCTTAAAACTTCAAAATTCTTCGTTGTTCCTAATAAAAATAACCATTAGCATCGGAGTAATTTATTTTAAATGAAGTTATAAATTGTAAGAGGAGTTTAGTGATATTAAAATATAAATTTAAATTAAATGTAGTAAAGTATGATTTTTAATATTTTTGAATTACTTTTATCATAAAAAGATGCTAAAGATTCGTTTTTATAGTTGAATGTAAATTTTTATTTAACTTCTTTGCTAATTAAATGCAAAAATCCGTCCAGAATAATGCTTTATTTTTTAATGTTTTTAAAATGATTTTTTCGTTTAGTTTTAATTATAGATTGCCAAGTCTAATTCTTCATTATTATCGTAGGTTTTTACTTATAAGATCCTTGATGTATATTGAATTGAAACGGATTAGGGTATTTTCCATCTTATCGCTTTAATTTTAAACATTACTGTTATTAAGTAAAATTTTATAATAATGTTATTTTTTTCTAATTGAAAATAAAAAAAGCCAAAGAAATCATTGATTTGCTTTGGCTTTTTTATTTTTCTGAAAAAGAAACTTAAAATTAACTCGCTTGACGATCCATTGATTTCTTTTGTAAATGCTGCGCTTTATATTCTGTTACATCATCATGATGAATAACCCAAGCTGCACCTTTACGATGAGCTTTTAAAAAGCCAGATCGTGTTGCATAATAAATTTTTTGCGCTGGTACATCTAACATCTTTGCAACTTGATTGATAGAATAATAACCTTTGTTGTTATCAAATAATAACTCTCCATCAAACACTGATTTTGTACGAGAGTATTTTTGAAGACGGTAATCTTCTAAATCATCTAAATGAATTGTCCAACGTGTTGTTTCTTTTGATGCTTTTAATTTATTTAATTTAATTGCTACATATATCGCCTGTCTGGTGACATCGTTTAATTTAGCTGCTTCTGTGATAGAAACAACTTTCTTTTCCTCTGAATTATTATTTTCTGACATTATTTTTACTCCTTCATTACTCATCGCTGGTAATGTATTATTGGTTTTGTTAAGATTAAATTATTTTCGAGCTAATCGATCAACTATTCTAGGTAATAAGAAATTTAAAAACAAGCTTTTTTATAAAAATTTATGCAAGCTACTTTTTTTTTAATTTCTGTTCCTTACCTTCTTTTTTATCGGTTAACTCGTTATACTTTGTTAAAGGATTAAATTTTTTTGTTTACTATATTATATTGAAAATTAATTATATAAAATTTTAAATTGATTGTCTATATAATAATTAGTTTGTTAATTTTTTTAAAGAAAAATTTAAGAGAAATTATTAAAAACAAAAATAAGTGCAAATATAAGCCCCGAAGCCTTGCTTGGGGGAATTCCCCTAAGCAAGGCTTCGGGACAATTTAAATTTCCTGATTTCACCGCTACTGGTTCTCGTGTTCTTTTTCCCGGGTGGCTGACAGTTGATAAAGCCAGTGTTGGAGAAGATATAGAATTGCCAGAAGTAAAAGCTGGAGAAAATTTGAAATTATTGAATCTTATAAAAGAAGAAAAATTTACCGAACCGCCAAACAGATATAGCGAAGCTGGTTTGATTAAGGAACTTGAGGCCAGAGATATTGGCAGACCCTCTACTTATGCTTCCATCATGAAAACTTTGGAAGATCGAGAATATATCAGAAAAGAAAATAAAACATTATTTCCAACTGATGTTGGAGAAGTGGTGTCAGACTTTTTAGAAAAACATTTTGCCAATTATATTTCTGATACCTTTACCGCTGAAATGGAAGATAAATTAGATGAAATATCTCGAGGCGAACGTGAATATGAAAAAACACTGAAAGATTTTTATGGAC
>JAUXSJ010000001.1 GCA_030679615.1 Parachlamydiaceae bacterium
ATTTTTTTTAAACACATTAGGATTATAAAAAGCTAAAACTTTGTTTTAGATTTTAATGAATCCTTGACCTGGCTGTCCATGACCATGACCGAGTCCACCTTGGAATTTCTGTGGTGGTTTTGCAGCTTCTAAAGTCGCATCATCGCGTCCTTCTGAAATTTCTGCACAAATTTTACGCCACTTCTCTACTGTCTCAACATATAATGGTGCAAATGCTCTTAATGCTGAAGACACTGCATGTTCCATTTCTAAAGTGCAATGAATAAGAATTAACTCTTCTTTAACAGCAACACCTGCACCACCACCAGCCATTTGGCCGCCGAGCATAGTTCCTTCAAGTATTTTCTCAAACAACTTTAAGCGTGTTTTGTCATCGCGTGGTAATCCATCTAAAAGCGGTGAATATAAATAAAGACGCTTAGAATTAGGCTCATAAGTTAAATGAAGCGAAAACTCATCGTCAATTCCTAATATACACGTGTTGTTTTCGTCAAACTCAAGACCTTCTAGGCCTAACTCCTTTCCAAATTCTTTTAAATTTGCAATGGCATTCTCTAAAGACATATAATCCCTCCTAAAAGATGAGCTACCCTCACTTTTTTATGAAGGGTAATTCCTCGATCAATTGTTTAATTTTACTTGGTCTTCGTTAACCGAAAACTACTTGCTTTAATCATTTTAAAGATGCTAAAAAATGTCTTAAAAGTAAATACTTTTATTCTAGTATATTAGCTCATTTTTTTATCTTAACTTAATTTCATTATATGTCACTCAGAGTTAGCGAGACAATAGGTTTTTAACAACTATTAATTTCATCAAATCTGGTTAATTTTAAATCATTGATTTTTAAACATTTACAAAATTAAATAAAAACAAAAAAAAGGCGTAAAATTTGGTTATCTGTCAAAATCTACACCTATTTCGCTTAAATATTATTGGATAGTTTTTACAAAACAATCGTATATATTTTTATCGTAACCTTCTCGATGAAAAGCTTCATCAATTTTAAAGTCTTTACTAAATAAGAGATTTCTTTCGCTTGACGTTTTTCTCACCATGACAACGACAACTTGCAATTTAGGGAAATTTTCTAAGGATGATAAGTAATCTAATATTTGCACACTATAGATTAATTGATTTTCTTGTTTATCGTCACGATCAAATGAAAAGGCTTGAATCCATAATAATGCACCATTGTTTTCAAGTTCATAAAATGTCCCTGCTATAATATCATCTTTACAACTAATCACAATTAATTGATTTTTACCATCAGCAAGTTTGTTAAAGTATTCATCCGTTTTCTCTTTTAATCGGATTTTAAATGCATCTAACTCTCTATTAAACGCTCCTTGATTAAATGAATCACTCATTTTTTCCATTGTTCTATCAATAAAGTCATTTAAATGAAATTGCTCACACAAAAAACAGTACTCTTTAACTATTTGCTCATCTGATTTATTAACTTTTGATAATAAACATACAAATTTATCTGCGTTTATAAAAGGAATTAACTCTAAATTATTTATTGGTGGCGAATAAGGCATTATCGAACTTACTGAACTCATTTTCAGCTCCATTGCTTAATTTGTTTTAATAAAAAAAACGCTCAATGCATTGAGACGATACTGAAACTAATCATTTACCAAATTTAGAAACACATTACTCTACACACAATTTTTTTTGTTTAAAATTTATGTTTTAATATTTAAGTGCCTCAATTATAAAATAAAAAGACGACACGAAAGAAGGTAAACAATGGTTGCAATGGAAAAAAAAAAGAGCGAATTAAGTTTATCTCATGGTACTCCATTTCCATATGGAGCAACATTGACAGATCATGGAATCAATTTTTCAATCTACGTCAAAAATGCTCTTCAAATAACATTGGTGCTTTTTACCGAAGAAAATTTAGAACAACCTTTTCAAGAAATCGAATTAGATCCAACGATTAATAAATGCGGTAATGTTTGGCATATTTTTGTTCAAAATCTAACTTCAAACGTCGCCTATGCTTTTCGCATTTCTAAACAAGATGATCAAACTCCCCTAATGACTTTAGACCCCTATGCAAAAGCCCTTGTTAGCCATTATAATTGGGAAAAACTTGATACTGAAACTTATGCACCGTTAGGGAAAGTCATTAATCCGCCAGAATTTGATTGGGAAAACGATCAACCGCCTCGTATTCCTATGCAAGATTTAATTATTTATGAAATGCATGTTAGGGGCTTTACACAAGATGAATCGAGTCATACAAAAAATCCAGGAACTTTTCTTGGGATCATTGAAAAAATTCCCTACTTGAAAGATCTTGGTATTAATGCCATTGAATTATTGCCGGTATTTGAATTTAACGAGACTGAAGCCTTAAATAAAAATCCAAAAACAAATCAGAATCTTTGCAATTATTTTGGTTATTCAACCGTAAATTTTTTTTCTTTAATGAATCGCTATGCATACGATCATGAATGGGAAAGCATTATAAACGAATTTAAATTGATGGTGAAAGAACTTCATAAAAATGGCATCGAAGTAATTTTAGACGTGGTTTACAACCATACGAATGAAGGAAACCAAGATGGACCAGCCATGTCATTCAAAAATCTCGATAAAAACGCTTATTATATGGTTGATGCCGATGGTAATTACTTAAATTTCTCTGGTTGCGGCAACACCTTCAATGCTAATCATCCTGTAACAAGAGAGTATATCCTTGATTCTCTTCGTTATTGGGTGACGGAAATGCATGTCGATGGATTTAGATTCGATCTTTCCACGATTCTTGCACGATCAGAAAATGGTACACCTCTTAATAATGCACCTGTCATCGAAGCTATTTCACTAGACCCTATTTTAAGTGAAACAAAATTGATAGCTGAAGCTTGGGATGCTGGTGGTTTATACCAAGTGGGTACATTTTATCCAGGCACTCGATGGGCTGAATGGAACGGTCGTTATCGTGATGTTGTCCGTCGCTTTATCAAAGGTACCCCAAATCATAAAACTGTCTTTGCTACTGCCGTTTGTGGATCTCAAGATTTGTATGGTTGGAGAAATTCGCCTATTTGCAGCGTGAATTTTATTACTGCACATGATGGATTTAGCTTAGCCGATTTGGTCAGCTACAACGAAAAACATAACACTGAAAATGGAGAGGATAATAGAGATGGATTTGATCATAATGACAGCTGGAATTGCGGGGTAGAAGGTAATACAACAAATAAAAAAATCATTCAATTGCGCGAACGTCAAATGAGAAATTTATTTGTTGCATTAATGGTTTCTCAAGGCATTCCTATGCTTGTGATGGGAGATGAATATGCTCATACTAGATACGGAAATAACAACACATGGTGTCAAGATAATCAATTAAATTGGTTTTTATGGGATAAAATTGATTTTCATCCAGGTTTTCATCGTTTTTATCGAGCTGTCATCGATTTTCGCAATCAACATCCTATATTGAAAAACCCTACTTTTTTGACTGAAGAGGATATTTCTTGGCATGGGATTCATCCATTTCATCCTGATTGGGATAATGATAACCGTTTTATCGCATTTTCACTTAATTCAAAAAATAAAAAAGATGGAATATACGTTGCCTTTAATGCGTCGCATGTTCCGTTGACTATCCACATTCCAACTCCAGAAAAAGGACAACAATGGCGTTGGGTGATTAATACGTGGAATCCTCCGCCAGATGATTTTTTCGACGAGGAACTACGAAAACCACTTTTTATAAATAGTTTTCGAATACAACCGAATTCTGCAATCTTACTTGAACAAGCTCCAGCAGTTAAACGATAATAATGGTGTCAGTCAACTTAAGTCACAAAGTCGCAAAATTAACCATTGAGATCATAAACTCAACTTTAGGCTTTTTGTACAATCGATATACTTCCAATTATACCTTTTGGAGTGCGAAGGCCCTGCCCTTACAAATGGACGCATCTTTTTGTTCACAACAACTTGATTAACAATTGTTTTGTAACTCGATAGGCCGTTACTTCTCGTAAACAATTTAACGCAGAGGCGGGGGAGACAGGGAGACAGAGAAGAACATTTAACCAATATAATTATAAACGTTTTTATCTGCGTCTTCCTGTCTCCCCGCCTCTGCGTTAAATTGTTTTCGAGAAGTAACGGTCTATCGGACTACAGAAATCAATTATTGTTTTGCAAAATACGTTAAGTGTTGTGAACAAAAAGATGTGTCCAC
>JAUXSJ010000286.1 GCA_030679615.1 Parachlamydiaceae bacterium
AACGTATTCTTTTTTTAAGTAGTGAAATTGGAAAAAGAATGGAAGTTGTGGGCGAAGAAGGGATCGCCATGGATGATATGGTCACCTTTTTAAAAGGCGAACTGTATGATTTTTGTTATTTGCAACAAAATGCGTTTGATAAAGAAGATGCTTATTGTCCTTTAAAGCGTCAAATTCCTTTATTTCAATTGATTAATCGAATTTTTGTTAAAGATTTTGATTTTCAAACGCATGATGCAGCACGTCAATTTTTTCTAACGCTTCAGAATACGATAAAAAATCTAAACTTGATTCCATTTGATTCAGAAGCTTATCGAAAGGCATTTACACATATTGAAGAGCTGATTAAATAATATAAAGAGCATGTAAAAGAGCGGTCAACTATGAAAATTGTTTATGACAGAATCAATAATATGAGAGGAAACCTAATCACTGTAACAGCAGAAGGTGTTGGGTTAGGCGAATTAGCTCGTATTGATTTAGCAGACGGAAGAAATGTATATGCTTCTGTATTAAGAATTGAAGGCGATCAAGTTACTTTGCAAGTGTTTCAAAGTACTCGAGGGATTTCTACAGGCGATAAAGTTGTTTTTTTAAATCGACAGATGGAAGTTTCTTATAGCGACGCTCTTTTAGGTCGTCGATTAAGTGGTGCTGGAGCTCCTATTGATAATGGACCCGCTGTGATTGGTGAAAAAACAAAAATTGGATCGACCTCATTTAATCCTGTTAAACGTGTGATCCCTCATGAAATTGTTAGAACTAACATTCCTATGATTGATGTGTTTAATTGTTTGGTTCGATCACAAAAAATCCCCATTTTTTCTGTAGCGGGAGAGCCTTACAATGCTCTTTTGATGAGAATAGCTAATCAAACCGATGCGGATGTTGTCATCATTGGCGGAATGGGGTTAACGTTTAAGGAATATCAAGCCTTTATTGATAATGCTGAATCAGCAGGCACAATGAATAAAACAGTGATGTTTATTCATAAAGCAACTGATCCGGCCGTGGAATGTATTTTAGTTCCAGATATGGCTCTTGCTTGTGCAGAAAAGTTTGCGACGGATGGTAAGAACGTTCTCGTTTTATTAACAGATATGACTTCGTTTGCTGACTCCATTAAAGAAATTGCAATCACAATGGATCAGGTTCCATCTAATCGCGGTTATCCTGGTTCTCTTTATTCAGACCTTGCATCTCGTTATGAAAAAGCAGTTTTGATTGAAGGAAGTGGATCGATTACAATTATTGGTGTGACAACAATGCCTGGAAATGATGTAACGCATCCCGTGCCAGATAATACTGGATATATTACTGAAGGTCAGTTTTATCTTCATGGAGGTCGAATTGATCCGTTTGGGTCTCTTTCTCGTTTAAAGCAACTTGTGATTGGAAAAGTTACCCGAGAAGATCATGGGGATCTAGCCAATGCAATGATACGCCTATATGCAGAGTCTAAAAAAGCACGTGAAAGACAAGCAATGGGATTTAAACTATCAAAATGGGATGAAAAATTACTTGCTTATTCGATTTTATTTGAAGACAGGATGATGAATTTGCAAGTGAATTATAAATTAGAGGAAGCATTAGATTTAGGTTGGAAGACCTTAGCAGAATGTTTTCAATCAGATGAAGTGGGAATAAAACAAACGTTAATCAGTAAATATTGGCCTCAAAATTCAGAAAAAATGGTTTTGGCATAAGCTTAAAATCAATATCTGAAAAAAGAGTATTAAACGTGCATTGTTACCACAATGAATGTAAGTTTCAATGCAGAGACGGGGAGGCGCAAGAGACGGAGCGAAAAGCATTTTATGAATAAAAAAGATAGCTGTTTATATTAATGTACCTCTGCGTCTCCGCGTCTCTGCGTTGAAAACTTACATTCATTGTCATATCGAACGAAGTAAAGTTCTTGAGGAGTGAATTGTGGCGGAAATAAAATTAACGAAAAATGAATTGCGAGATCAGCAAACGAAATTGGCTCAATTAGAGAAATATTTGCCAACGCTACAATTAAAAAAAGCAATGCTTCAAGCTGAAGTTCATGATGTGCGCATAGAAATTAGTCGTTTAGAAGGTATTCAAAAAGAAAAAAGAAGTCGCGTTGAAGCTTTTAGTGGTCTGTTAGCTTCAAAAACAACCATAGATCCTCTTAAAGCTATGAAAATAAAGCACATTTCTAAGCGTTATGAAAATATTGCTGGAGTTGAGATACCTCATTTTGAAGGAATTGAATTTGAAGATTTTGATTATAGTCTTTTTGAAACGGCTCCTTGGATAGATGCTGCAGTGATTGATTTACGTGTTTTAGCGGAAATACATGAACGTATTCGAGTGGCATATGAACAACGACAAGCTCTGGAAAAGGAATTAAGAGAGGTTTCTATTCGCGTCAATTTATTTGAGAAAAATTTAATTCCTTCTGCCAAGAACAATATTCGTCGTATTAAGGTTTTTTTAGGAGATCAGCAACTAGCTGCTGTTTCACGTGCAAAAGTAGCAAAAACAAAAATCGAGAAGGCCAAAGCCTTATCTAGAATTGATCGAGAGGTTGGCTAATGCGCGAAGATGTAAAAAAATACTTATTCATTGGATTGGAAGATGAAAAAAATGCCTTTTTAAAGGCTGCTCAATCTAAAGGTATGATTCATTTTATTAATCCAGATCCTTCCCTTCCAAAGGAAATTCCTGAGGATGTTCATCGATTAATCACCGCGATTAAAGTCTTGAGAGGGCAACCGACGACAGAACAAGAAGAAAATGTTGATGAATTAAATGTCGATCAGATTGTTAATCGAATTGTGTACTTAAATGAAAAGAATGAGAAGATGCTTGAAGAAATGAGACTCTTATCAAATGAGATCTCACGCATCGAAGCTTTTGGAAATTTTTCTCTTGAAGACATTGCTATCATTGAAAATGAAGGAAAATGTAAGGTGCAGTTTTTTGCTGCCCGACCTACTTTATTTCAAGATGAGCTTATGCCTGAAGGGTTAGTTTATGTTTCTTCTGAACATGGATTCGATTATTACATTGCCATTAATGATGAGCAGATTACTTATGAAAAAATGATTGAATTGAAGTTTAATCGTTCTCTCGCAGACCTTAAACATGAGTATCGATTAGCTAAAGCAACGCATATTGATGTAGAACATGAATTAAAAGGTTTTGCCATTTATAATCAGTTTTTACATCACGCATTGATTGATAAATTGAATCAATACAATCTCTATCACACAGAAACATATATTCAAGAAGTGATGGGAGGATCTCTCTTTGCCCTAGAAGGATGGATACCTACCAATAAAATGGATCAGTTAAACGAAATCATTGAAGATTCAGGAATTATCGCTGAAGAGGTCATGATCGAACCTACCGATGTAATTCCTACTTATTTAGAAAATCATGGACAAGGTGCAATGGGGGAAGATCTTGTACATATTTACGATACTCCTTCAAATACCGATAAAGACCCATCTATGTGGGTGTTGTATGGGTTTGCATTGTTTTTTGCGATTATTATTGGAGATGCCGGATATGGAATGCTCTATTTGCTTTTAGCCTTATTTTTGCGTTGGAAATACCCAAAAATGAAAAGTTTTCCAAAACGTGTATTGAATATATTTACTTTTCTTTGTGTTGCATGTGTGATTTGGGGAACATTAATGACCTCGTTTTTTGGTATGCAAATTGCTTTAGATAACCCTCTTAGAAAGGTTTCGCTATTGCAATGGTTAGCAGAAAAAAAAGTGAATTATCATATTCAGCAAAAAGATGATGTTTTTGAAGATTGGACAAAAAAATATCCTGAGTTGAAAAACGTGACAGATGTTCATCAATTTGTAAGTTTTTCTCCAGCGACGAAAAAAGAATCAGGCCATGTTATTTTAAATCGTATGACCGATAATATTATGTTTGAACTTGCTCTTTTTATTGGAGTGGTTCATTTATTTATTTCCATGCTGAGGTATGCTAAACGTCAATGGCAAAATATAGGTTGGGCAATTTTTTTGATCGGGGCCTATTTATATTTTCCTTCGTATTTAAAAGCGCCCAGTCTTCTTAATTATGTCGCCGGAATTGATCTGCATCGAGGAGGAGTCATAGGTTTAGAATTAATTTTTATTGGAATAGGCCTTGCTTGGATTTTATCGATTATTCGCAATGGATGGACAGGATTGTTTGAAGTAGTCACTTTGATTCAAGTGTTTGCTGATACTTTGTCATATTTACGTTTATATGCACTTGGATTAGCGGGAGCGATAGTTGCTTCTACAGTGAATGAGATTGCCAGTGGCATGCCTTTAATCATAGGAATCGTTTTGGTTCTAATTGCACATTTTATCAATATTATTTTAGCCACAATGAGTGGTGTTATACATGGTTTGCGTCTTAATTTTCTAGAATGGTATCACTATTCTTTTGAAGGTGGCGGCAAACAATTTCAACCTTTAAAGTTACTGAAAAAAGAATAGTCAATGAGGAGTTCGTATGGATTTTAATATGGTTGGCCCAGCAATTGCATTGGGCCTAAGTTGCATGGGTTGTTGCGTAGGATGTTGGATAGCAGGTGCAGCTTCTCACGCTGCAATGAGTAGAACAGAAGAGGGTCA